>JAKASN010000380.1 GCA_021819025.1 Actinomycetes bacterium
CTTGCCACCTCCCACGGTGACCAGGCCGATATCGAAGCTGGTGCCTCCCATGTCGGTAGCGATGATCTTGTCGATCTTCACCTCTCCGGCGAGGTGCTCGCTGGCGGCGATTCCCGCCACCGGGCCACTGTGAATGGTTTGCAGGGCATCAGTGGAGTTGAGCTGCGCCATACCTCCGGTGTTGTGATTTACCAGCATCGGTTTCGCATAGCCGTTGGCACGCAGGTTCTGCTCGAGATCCGAAAGCGCGTGATACATCGTTGCGTGCAGGTAGGCGTCGATGATGGTGGTAGTAGTGCGGACGTACTCCCCCTTGCGACCCGAGAGCTGATGCGACAGCAGCATGGGGATCGCTCCAAGTTGATGCGCGGGGTACTCGCTGAGGAAGATCTCTTGCACGAGGCGCTCGTGGGCGGGATTCTCGGTGGCGTTGGTGAGTGAGACCACTAGCGCTTCGGCCCCGGCGTCGATAAGCGCCTTGAGTTGGCGGCGAACGTCATCCACGTTGAGATCCATGAGAATCTCCCCGGCATAGTTCACCCGTTCGCGCAAGGAGCGGATCAATCGCGGGGGAACCAGCGGCTCGGGCCGCGTACCGCTGGAGAGATCGTTCTTGGCGAGTGAGTCCATGCCTTCGCCATAGCCGCGTCCACGAGAAAGCGCGATGGTGCTCTCGAATCCCGCGGTCACCAAGACCCCCACGGTGGGGCCGCTGCGCTCAATGAGCGCATTGGTGCCAAGCGTGGTGGCGTATCGCACCGAATCGACTCCGCCCAACACGTCGCGGCGCTCTTTGCCGATCCTTTGGCAGGCCTGGTCAAGGGCATGGTTGAACCCCATGGAGAGGTTGTGATGGGTAGTGAGGGCCTTGCTTTGAAAGAACTCCTCGTCCCAGGCGACGAAGCAGTCGGTAAATGTCCCGCCGATGTCAACCGATATCCGTCTCATTTGCCTCCCTCCCATTGCGAGGAGCTCTTGGTGCTGAAATTGACTGGCATATCGCGCCCGAGAGGGATGACAACGTCATCACCAAGGCCTGCCTTCTGGGCGCGCAGGGCATCGATATCGATCTCCATGTCGTAGGTGGGTGGATGCCCCGGTGGCAGGTACTCCACCTCGATCATGGTGCCACATCCCGGACAGTAGAACTCCACGATGCGACACCAAAGGGGATCGGGCGAAAAAGTGAACTCGTACTTCTCGGGGTCGATAAGCGGGCGATGGATCTCTCGAGGGTCTCGATCGTAGACAAGCAGTCCGGTTTTGTAGTTCTCGCGGGCGGAGGCGATGTCGTGATGGCAACGACGGCACTGCCACCTCTCGTCATTCAAATCAATCTGGAGATACTCCGTCATGGGGACATAACGCATTACGAACTCCTTTTATCGCTAAGCAAGACGTCACTCGAGGTCGTTGTGAGAAACTCCCAATCGGCGGGGATCTTCATGGTAAAAAACGGCCCTTCAACGATCGCGGGTCCGACCCCGAGCGCGCCTGGGGAGAGGGACTCGAGATGAAATACCGGAAGTGAACTGATGCCGTTAGATAGCTCTTGGGTGTCGAGCACCGAGCGATGCCCACTGGGTTGAGCCTCGAAGCGCTCAGTCTCGTTAGAGGCCGCGAGTGAGATCTGGGGAAGCACCGAGACCACCGAGAGCTCCAGCACGCCAGGGCTACCGTTTAGCTGAGAGGCCAGGGTGGCGGGATCTTCGACTTCGATCACGGATCCGTCTTCTCGCACCAGGCGATAGCTGAGAGTGCAGTCAGCGAAGTCGATTCCCTCGGCGAAGAAGTCCCGGCGTGCCCTCTCGGCCAACTCGGCCACCGCCTTAGCGACGACGAGATCGAAGTCGCGCTCTGTCGCATCGAGCGAAATCTGGTACTGCTGGGTGATGTCGGAAAATCCAATCCCGTAAGCGCTGAAGACCGCGGCGGAGTGCGGTACCAGCACTCGCTTCACCCCCGCTTTGCGCGCCACGTCACAGATCGTCATCGGTCCCGCTCCGCCAAAGGCCGCGATAACGGTATCGCTGCTCAGTTGGCCCGCGGCGGTGATGGCGCCAGCGAGCCGATCGGTGAAAGCGTCTTCCATGCGCGCCAGCGCCTCGAAAAGATCTATCCCGAGTGGCTCGGCGATCTTGGCGCGAATCACCGCTTTGCTGCGGCTTGCATCCAGTGACATGGTGCCACCGAGAAAAGTCCCAGCGTCCAATACTCCATTGAGCAGCAGCACGTCGGTAATGGTGGCGTCGCTACCGCCCATGCCAAAGCATGCCGGGCCAGGAGCCGAGCCGACACTGCGCGGACCGACGGTGATTTGTGCATCGACAACCTCGATGATGGAGCTGCCTCCCACACCGCTGCTGGTGATTTCCGCGAGCGGCAAGGAGATGCGCACCCCATCTACCGATCCGTAGCGGTCGATGCGCACTTGTCCATTTCGCACCATCCCCACATCAGTGGTAGTTCCCCCCACGTCCACCATGAGAACGTGTTCGAATCCGTAGTGACCAGCGAGCGCCTTAGTGCCTTCGAGGCCACCGCGGGGCCCCGAGGAGTAGCTCTTGATCGCAGAAGACTTCGCCACCCGCGAAGAACCCCCGTCGTTCCTGAAAATCAGCAGCGGCCGCCGGGTGCGATGAGTGCGCAAGCGAGATTCCGCATTGAATAAGAACTTCTCCATTGCGGGATGCAAGAAGGCATTGAGCACCGTGGACCAGGCGCGCCGTGACTCATCGGGATCCGCGCCAAACATCTCGGCCGAAAACGAGAGCGGGATCGAGCCCAGCAGGTGTCTTGGGTAGAGGCCGAGCATGAGCCGCTGTACCCGTCGTTCGTTTTGTACGGCCTCGGGTCCGTCAAAAGCCACCACCAGGCGGTTGGCTCCGGCGCTCACGAGCTTGTTGACTTCGGTGAGAAGCTCTTGGGAGAGCGACTCGTCATCGGCCCCTAAATCGAGAGTCACCACCCGCTCCCCCACCAGAGCTTCAAAGAGTGGCGCATTGCCGCTCTCGGCAACCATCCGGGCTGCTAGGTCGGGCGAGTTGGTGAGAAGTCCCAGCTTGGGCCCCTGCCGCTGAATCAGGGCGTTGGTGCCCTGGGTGGTGGAGTAGCGGATGTAGTCGGTCGACTGCAGCAGCGCGGCGAGCTGAGGCTCTCCGTAGATGAGCTGTGAGGCTTTGGTGAGGCCATCGAAGAGGCAGCGGCTCAAGTCATAAGGGGTGGTCAGAGTCTTGGTGTAGGTGATCTTGCCGTCGTCGACGACGCAAACGTCGGTCAGAGTTCCACCATTGCCGATATTT
>JAKASN010000381.1 GCA_021819025.1 Actinomycetes bacterium
CTCGGGAATGATCATGCTCTATGCGGATCGCCATTTAGGAACCCATTTCTTTAGCGTAGCTGGTGGCGGCTCGCCGGTGATGTGGCAAAACATCTTCTGGTTCTTCGGCCACCCCGAGGTCTATATTCTCGCTCTACCTTATTTCGGAATGATCTCTGAGATTATTCCGGTCTTTTCACGCAAGCCGGTCTTTGGCTATAAAGGTCTCGTCTTTGCCACCTTGGCTATCGCGGCTCTCTCCACCGGGGTTTGGGCGCACCACATGTACACCACCGGTACCGTGCTGCTGCCCTTCTTTGCGGCAATGTCGCTGCTGATCGCGGTACCGACCGGCGTAAAAGTCTTCACCTGGATTGCCACGATGTGGGGCGGCAATCTGCAGTTCAAGACGCCGATGCTCTTTGCCATTGGTTTTCTCATCACCTTCACGATGGGCGGGATGACCGGCGTTCTCCTCGCTTCGCCTCCGTTTGACTTCGCGGTGCACGATACTTACTTTGTGGTGGCGCACTTCCACCAGGTGCTAGCGGGTACCGCTATCTTCGCGGGTTTCGCGGGTTTCTACTACTGGTATCCCAAGCTCACCGGGAGGATGATGCGTGAGAGCTTGGGCAAGTTGCAATTTTGGATCGCCTTTTTCGCCTTCAACTTGACTTTCATCCCGCAGTATCTCGCCGGCTTGCGAGGCATGCCGCGTCGCGTTCCGGTATATCTCATCTCCGACCATGTCACCTTCTTGAACCAGCTATCGTCGGTGGGGGCGTTTCTTACTTTCTTCTCTTTTGTGATTTGGCTCATCAACCTCTGGGTCTCCTGGCGCAAGCCTATTGCTGCTGGTGATAATCCTTGGGACGGCCACACTCTGGAGTGGGCCACCACCTCGCCTCCGCCTCATCACAACTTCACTTCCCTGCCCCCGATCCGTTCACAGCGTCCGGTCTGGGATGCAAATCACCCCGAACATGCGGACTATGCCCTTGATCATGACGGTAATCCCAAGGAGGAGGTAGTTCGATGAAGGTCGAGTATCGCATCTATTTGGGTGTGGGCATCTTTGTTGCCGTGGTGATGGTGATCTACTTGTTCACCTCCAAGGAGTACGGCGGCGCGACGATGCTCTTTGGCACCGCGGGCCTTGGCATCATGCCAGCGCTTTACATGGGCTGGTGGAAGAGGCGGATGGATCCCCGACCCGAAGATAATGAAGGGGCGACCCTAGCCTCGGCGCGCGGAGCCGTCGGCGCCTTTCCCAGCCATACCATCTGGCCATTTGTGCTCGGGATGGGAGTCTTTGTCACCGCCATTTCGCTCGTCTTCGGGGCATGGTTTTTCGTGATTGGCGGGTCGCTGGTGGTATTCGCAGTTACCTCGGTGACCCTTGAGTCTCGCAGAGGCGGACTGGTTTAGCGCCAGTTTCCCCCCAAAGCGCCAAGGTATGCGATTTGGGCCACGGCAAAAGGGATTAGCGCGCCGCCCAGGCTCGTGGTGGCGGTATTTTATGTAGATGGCCTTCTCTAGGATCTACCGACATCGCCAAGCTGGGCCTCGTCGCGGCTGAGATGGAAATCCTAGCTACGCCAAGGCGAAGTGGGATCGACCAAGAGCACTTCGGCGACTCGTCGGGAAACAAGTTATTGCGCGCAGCCATCTTTGCCAGCGACTATGCCCCTTCAAGAGAGACCCAGTGCGCACGAGTAGAGGAAGTGGAACCAGAGGTTCCTAGGCCAGCTAAGACCGTCGCGCTGGCCGGGTGTCACTCATAGACACTCAGTGGGAACGGTGGAGATGCCAGCAAGATATGATCACGCGGCTCTGGTGGCGCCCTGGGGCGATGGGTATGGCTGGAAGGTGGCGAAGGGGTAAAATATTGCTCCTCCAAAGGCGCTTTGGGCCTATGGATGGCTGGGGCCTAAAGTGAGCAGTGGCTCGACCCTTCAGCTCGTCTTGGAACTCTCTGGAACGTTTGTATTCGGACTCGATGGGGCGCTCACAGCCATGGAGGCGGAGGATCTCGACATTGTCGGGGTCGTGGTGCTTGGAGTAATTACCGCGCTTGGCGGAGGCATCATCCGCGACGTCCTCATCGGATCGCTGCCCCCCGCCGCCTTCCGAGACTGGCGTTACTTGGCTGTGGGTGGCGGGGCGGGGATCGCCGCCTTCTATGCCCGTCGCCTCTGGCTTCGGCTCGGGCGTTCGATCAACGTCTTGGACGCCGCCGGGCTGAGTCTCTTTTGCGTGGCAGGGACCAATACGGCATTTTCGGCCCACCTCGGGCCGTTTCAAGCCGCCGTCCTCGGTACTATCACCGCGGTCGGGGGAGGCACCGTCCGTGACGTGGTGATCAGAAGGGTTCCCGTCGTCCTCTCCAGTGGCCTCTACGCAGTTCCCGCCGCATGCGGCGCCGCGCTAACCGCGGTGGCTTTAGAACTGCACTTTTACAAAAGCACCATCGCTGTGGTGGCCGCCCTGCTCTGCTTTGTCATCCGCATGCTCGGGCTACATTTCAACCTCAATGCCCCGAGGTCTCATCCCCGTTATCCCGATAGCAGGCCCAGCCCGGACAGCTAAGACGGTCTTTGGTCCGTGTCGCTGGCATAGTAGTCATAGCGATGAACACTTTGACTGACCGGCTGAGGCGACCTTATGGATCAGCCCGAGTCGTGCTAAAGCGGATTCGACGGCCACGACGTGGGGTTCGCTTATCAATCAAGTCCTGGCATTGCGCGAGCACGTTATCGCCGAAGAGGTGGCCTTAGTCGCCATGGAGGCCACCGGCGACGATTGGAAGCCCTTCTACTATCTGCTCGAAGATGGTCCCTTCGAGGTGATGCTCGTCAATGTCTGCCACGCCAAGAACCTGTCTGGCAGGAAGACCGACGTCTCGGATGCGACATGGCCGGTTTGCCTCTGATATCAGCAGGGTGCTTCGACGCTCACTGCTCGCCATGTGCTCCATGCGCCGGTCTCGATAGCAATACGGTCCCGATTGCCGATCGGAAAGCTCGGGTTCGTAACATTTCCAGCCCGACCACGGAGCAAGTCAATGTGGGTGAACTGGCTGCGGATTAAACCGATTAAGAAATCTTGGAAATCGCGTGATTTCTTCCCCTGCCACAAAATCGGTGATATTCTTGTACCGTTGAACGATTCACTGTATCGCCTAGAGGAACATAGGCATGGAAGATTCGTTGTGACGCGGATTACAAGCAGGGGGATATGGATTGCGCAAGCTTACTATTGGTTGTGGCCAAGGATTCTGGGGCGACGACATCGATGCTCCGAGACGGCT
>JAKASN010000382.1 GCA_021819025.1 Actinomycetes bacterium
CCGACTGGATGGAGCCCAAAAAGAGGAAGCGTCGCACGACCGACCAGGAAAAGAGGTGTTCAGATGGCGGTCGTGGAGGTCGGCTCATGGTGTCAGGTTCTGGTCCCTCAGCCCCGAGGGCCAGGGCGGGGAGCACGTCAGACCCGAGGTCGATCGCGAGTACCTGCAGGGCACTCAATGGAACGAGGGGAAAGCCCACAAAGGTAGCTGCGAGAATCGGTGCCAGCTCGGCGAGGTTATGGCTGAAAAGGTAGATCAAGAAACGACGAATATTCTGATAAACCGCCCGGCCCAGCTCCACTGCGGCCACGATTGATGCAAAGGAATCGTCGAGGAGCACCATCACCGCCGCCGCTCGTGCCACATCAGTACCGCCCTCGCCCATCGCCACCCCCACGCTCGCCCGCTTCAAAGCGGGAGCGTCGTTGGCGCCATCGCCGGTAACGGCTACGATCTCCCCGCGTTTCTCAAGGGAGTCCACGATGCGCAACTTCTGCTCCGGTCGCACACGGGCAAATATCAACTGCTCAGGACCTTGCAGCGCCTCTAGCAATTCCGCTTCGCTGGCCTGGTCAAGTTCACTGCCACTCATTACCCTGGCTGGCCCAGTGCCGACAATCCCAACGCGGCGTGCGATCGCTTCTGCGGTAAGACCGTAATCCCCTGTGACCATAAAGATTCTGATGCCGGCGCGCTGGCACGCATCGACAGCGGCCGCGACCTCGGTCCGCGGTGGATCGACCATCCCAACAAGGCCGAGGAAAGTCAGTCCATGCTCGGCTTGGTCCTGGTCTATTCGCTCGTTAGCTACCGCCTTCTTGGCTACGCCAAGCACCCGCAAAGCTTGTGATGCCATCGCATCATTGGCTTTCGTCACATCTCCGAGAAGATTCTCATCCAGAGCAACCCGCTCTCCTTGCCAGGCGATTTCACTACATCGATCCAGAACTGCCTGTGGCGATCCTTTTACGTAGGCCTCAAATCCATCGCCCACCTGATGCAGCGTGGTCATAAGTTTGCGATCAGCATCAAAAGGAAACTCACCCACTCTCGGGGTGAGTTTCGCTTCCGCGTCGAGGTCAATACCGGCCTTGGCCGCAGCGACAATTATTGCGCCTTCGGTAGTGTCCCCAAGTACCCTCCATTGATTGGTTCCCTCTGGGGGAATCAATCTCGCATCGCTGCAGAGCGCGCCGACACGGAGCACCTCTCGCGCTTGCTCGGTGTTCTCAACCTCCCCAATGGGCGCATAACCAACCCCGGTTACGGAGAGGAACTTCGAAGAGACATAGACCTGCTGGAGGGTCATCTCAGCCTTGGTGAGCGTTCCGGTCTTGTCGGTACAGATCACCGTCGTCGATCCCAGAGCTTCGACTGCCGCGAGGCGTTTAATTAATGCGTTGCGCCGCGCCATGCGCCTGACCCCGATCGCCAGCGAGACTGACAGCGTCGCCGGCAAGCCTTCGGGAACCAGAGCCACCATCACGCCCAGGGCGAAGACAAACGAGAGCGCTGCTGGGTTTCCCGTGAGGACACGCAACACGAAAAGTAGGATGCCCGCAGAGATCGCCACTGCCGCGACCTTGCGCGCCATATCGGTGACCTGTAATTGCAGCGGGCTCTCCTCGGCTGGAAGCGCCGCCGTGAGAGAGTAAATCCGGCCAAATTCTGTCTCGAGCCCGGTCGCAAAGACGACCGCTTTGGCGTTGCCACTTACCACCGACGAACCCATAAGCAGGCAGTCTCGAGCATCAACCCGATCTTGATTGTCGGGTGCCGACTCTTCAGTACGCACAACGGGCTGACTCTCCCCCGTGAGCGCCGCCATTTCGACGGACAGTTCTCTGGCTTCGATCACTCGACAGTCCGCAGAGACCGCATCGCCGGCTTCGAGCACCACGACGTCCCCAGGAACAAGGCTCTCAGCTGATATCTCGTTGAGTTGGCCGGCGCGCAATACCCTCGCGGTACGTGGCACCATGGCCTGAAGCGCCTCTGCAGTGCGCTCTGCGGAATGTTCTTGAGCAAATCCGATGAGGGCATTGAGTGCCACGACTCCAAGAATGCCAAAGGCGAGGTCCAAATTAGAGCTATCCCGAGGAGAGCTGAGAAAGTAGATCAGAAAAGTGAGTCCAGAGGCGACCATGAGCACCACCGCAAACATATTGGTGAGCTGAGCGGCGAGTTCCACGACAACACGCCTTCGGTGCGGTAACGGGAAGACGTTGGAACCAAAGGTACCAAGTCGTCGCGCCGCCTCGGATTCATCGAGTCCTCGTCGAGAGCTGCCCAAAGACGTTAGCGCATCCGAAACGCTGAGATGATAGGCGGCAACTTTACGCTCGGGATCACGAGCCGAGCTCCCGTCTGTGGCCTGCTCAGAACCGGTTTTGTGGCCCATCACGGGGCTCATGACTCTGCCACCGCTATCGCAGAAGATGCCAGGTATTTCGCCCAGAATACCAGAGAGGCCCAACGCTGCAGGCTGTCACGATCTGCGCGCCGAATTCGAAAGCCAAAAGGAGAGTTCACGACTTTGACAAGCCTCACAAGAACTCCCGCAACACCGCATTCAAGGTGCACAAGGATTTGGCTCGGATTCCCATCCAATTCGAGACCTCTGCGCCATAAGAATCCGTGCGCGACCCTCAACGAAGGTGTTGTGCGTGCCATAAGATCTCGAGCGTCGCGAAGCTAGCTCCGATTGGGGCGCGAATGCCCGATTGCGCACGGTTTCGGACGCTTCCTCTTTGAGATACCGTAGTGCTCCAATCAGTCCTCATTCCCGCTACCCTGGTCGAGGCTGATTTTGCCAACCCGAACTTCGGGCTCACATGGTGTTGGGGGAAGGATATCATAATTCCCTGGCGCGGCGAGCAAGTCGAAGGGCGGTTCATGTCATCGCGCCACCCAAGAGCAAATAAAGTGCCCAAAGAACAAGACCAGCCACAAAGATCACGAGAATATTCCACTTGAAAACTCGACTCGCGACAAACGCAGCTCCAGCGAGAACGAGCGCCTCCGGCACGCTAACCAGTGGACGGGCGAAGCCAACGACCATCGAAGCGAGAAGGCCGGCGAATGATGCCATCACTCCGGTTATTGCTCCGCGCACAAAGGTGAGGCGACGCAACCAAGGGTAAATCTCGGCCACGATCATTGTCATCGCCACGCTCGGGGCGTAAATCGCCACTCCTCCCGCCAAAGCTCCCCACCAACCCGCGGCAGCATATCCAATGAAGGACGCAGTACTGAGAAAGGGTCCCGGTGTAACTTGACCCAGGCCA
>JAKASN010000383.1 GCA_021819025.1 Actinomycetes bacterium
GAAGGGACTCCCAGCTTTCTGGTGATGCTGAAACTTCAAGTGTCCCGGCCGGAGAGCTACCCACGACCCCCGCAAGGGAAACTTTGGTGGTGCTATTGGCGAGGTGCAGGATCTTGGTGCCGGCAGCACTGGTTAGCGAGACCGTTCGCACTGGCGTGGAGAAGTTCCCGAGCAGTGGTGTGGTCGGAGAACCAAAAGCCACTGGATTCAGCAGCTTGGCCGCCGGGGTTATCACTCGATACTCGATCGCTTCGGATTTACCGGTGAGCCAGGAGATCCAAGAGGGCCTCTCCAGCGAGACGCTGAGCGTAACTGGAGTCGACACCGGGAGCATCGCAGATGGGACGATTGCGCCACCTTTTATCACCACCGGAATAGCTTTGTTGTCAGCCATCACCGTGACCGCGGAGACCTTCTGGGCGATTCCCGAGAGCTTGATTTGCGCGAGGGCGTTTGAGGACGCGCCTAACGACGCCTTGGGCCATTGCAGCACGAGAAAAGCTCCCGCTCCAATCAGAGCCAAGCCTACGCCGCCGAGGGCAATTAGCGCGACGCGCTTGAAGGTGCCCGAAGGCGATTTCATATTTTCCGCACTTTGCGACGGCTTTTTTTTGCGGCCAATTGCCAATTCACTCGCCTATATCGTCTCTCGGATGCAGATCTCATGGGGCCAGTTGGATGCACGCACTCCTCCCTCACAAGGCGAAAACGCCCTAGAGGGTACCAGCTAAGCTTATTGAGAAGATTTTAGTCGCAGATGACGGCAATTTTTATTCGCATCGCTTAGCGGAATCTTATCTTTGGCTTGCCCGAGGTGAAAATGCCCACCAGATAGTCGAGATATGGCGCAATTGCTCCCCAGTGCGGGCCCAATAGCGATCCCGATTGCGCGCCGTGGAAGCGAGACCCTCGCCCATCCATCGTGTCGCTTTGGGTAGAGGTTGCCAGGGGCAAGGATTACGGACAGGTTCGCTTGATGCCGTGGGCTGTTGGATTTTTCCGATAGAGAACCTTGGTGGTTTTGAACTTGAGACCCGGGGGGATTCCAAAGTGACGACGGGTATCTTTGCCCACAGGCCAGGCGGGGATGGGTTACAACGCTGTGATGACAACGGCAAAAGCTTGAGATACTTCGCTTTGTAGTCGCCGAGTTGCCCAAGTTCCCAAGCCCCCCTTGGGCCATACGCAGCTTTGGAGAGATGCCGCGCTGAGGGTGTGGCGAACGAAAGGTCGCACCAGGGTGGTCTGTCGGCTAGGAAAGGGCGACCGTGGTGAGCAAGACCACAGGACGTTTCCAGTTCGCTGCGGTAATCACCTAAAAAAACCTAGTAGAACGCTTTCATAGCTCCAGGGAGTAAGACCGCTTGCTCTTTTGGAATCGCTGCGATAGACCTAGATTCGTCCTTAGGGTTAGCTCGCTTCTCGTCTCTATCCACTTACAAGGCGTCGTATTGGCAGCGACGCCGAAACCCTTTTACCAATCGCAACGACAGCTAGCACTACGACGCCTGCAATCAATAGGGTCCTCAAAGGGATCCCCGAAATAGCGGTTAAAAATTATCTCCCCTCGAATCAACTCTGGGGGTGCAGGTCCTTATCGATTCGAGGGGAGAGGTTTTCCTGGTAGTTATCGCAGGAACTTGTGGCGCTACACGGCGTGTTCTGCCTTGGAGCGCAAGATGGTGCGGGCAGCTTCGCGGCCTTGAGCCATGGCCTCTACGACGGTGGAGGGTCCGATAAGGGCATCTCCGACCACGAAGACGTTCTTGGCATAGGGGCGACGCGCCGCAGTGGTTGTTTGCTCACGGGCCCATGAGAGTGGGCCAATGCCGCTGTTATGGCTGGGGTGGAACATTCCGCTCCCGAGCCACGTCCGGTCGACAAAGCTCTTGGGATCCGCGCGCAACGGGCTTTGTGGGGCGAATTCTTCAAACTCCTTGGTGAGCCGATAGCCCAGAGCCAGAACCACATAGTCCGCTTCGATCTTCTCCTCGGTGCCTGCGATGATGGTCGGAAGCTTGGCGGGATCTTCGTGCTTGGTGCGAACCAACGTCACGGTGCTGTGGTCGATCCGTGTCGCGGTGTGGAGGAACCTCACCTCGACGCCTTCGGCTCGTGCTTCTGCCAGCTCGTCAGAGCGCACCTTGCCGAAGCGCTCGTCAACCCACTCGACGCAGATTGGCTTGGCGCCAAAACGGATCGCCATGCGTCCGACATCCATGGCGGTGTTTCCAGCTCCAACAACAAGGATTCTCTTTCCCTCGAGTTCGGGAAGGTCTCGCATTTCCAGAAGTGCTTTGCCGGTCATGGCAAGGAACTCCATGGCATCGGAGACTTGCCCGGTTTCGATACCTTCAACAGGCGGCCGGATCGGGCTTCCCGCTCCGTGAGCCAGGATCACCGCATCATGACTGGAGGCGAGCTCATCGAGCTCACCACGAGTGACATGATGCGAGAGCACCAGGTTGACACCTAGCTGCTGAAGGGTCTCCCATTGCTCGGTAACTTTAGAGACCGGAAGGGTGAACTCGGGAATGCCGTGATTCAGGAGGCCGCCAGGGTCGGTATCGGCTTCAAACACCGTTACCGAAGCACCGCTGCCAATGAGCTCCCACGAAGCTGCCATCGCCGCGGGTCCCGAACCCACGATCGCCACGGAGGCTTGGGATGGCCCAGCAACGTTGGCGGGGGTGTGGATGTCACTATTGTCAAAGACAAAGCGCTCGAGAAGGCCGATCGCTACGGGCTCGGCTCCCGCGAGGCGCCAGGAACAAGCTCCTTCACATTGGGCAGCCTGGTTGCAAACCCGGGAGCAGATCGAACCCAAGTGGGTGGTGTCCTCAAAGATTGAGCGAGCGAGATCCAAATTCCCGTCCACCACCGCTTGCATCAACGCGGGAATGTTATTGTGCGCGGGGCAACCCCTCACACAGGTTGGATCTGGGCATTCGAGACAACGCGAAGCCTCAGCGACGGCGTCGGCCAGAGACGAGAAGCCGAGTCGAGTCTCTTCCCATGGCTGCACCGCCGGGATTGCGACATGAGGAATCTCATGGCGGTGGCTAGGGGTGGTGGCGGGATCGCCGTGTACGAAGATCGCCGTGAAGGGGCAGGTGCGCTCGCATTGGTAGCAACCCACACAGAGGTCGTTATTGGCCGTCACGATCCAGTTGGTTTCGTCAAAGCCGATGGCTCCGGTTGGGCAGCGTACGTAGCATTCTTGGCAACCGGCACAGCGGTCAGCGAGAATCTCTACTACGTGCGATGGCTGGTTGAATGATGCGC
>JAKASN010000384.1 GCA_021819025.1 Actinomycetes bacterium
TGCTGACCCGGATCGATTCTCCCAAGGATCCCGATCCCAACAAAGTCCTCAATGTGGAACCTCCAAACTCGTAAGCTGATTCAGCGTGGAGTGCGGTGTCCATTCCTTCAAGCTCATCATCAGCTTTAATGCGAAAACCAACCAGGTTATCGATCAACTTGGCCATGATCCAGGAGATAGTAAAGGAGTAGAGACCCACCACCACGACTGCTATGAGCTGATGACCCAGAAGCTTCGCGCCACCGCCGTAAAACAAGCCGTTTGCTCCACCGATGGCACTAGTTCCGAAAATTCCAATCAGTAGCGCTCCGGTAATTCCACCTACCAAATGGACTCCCCCGACGTCCAGAGCGTCGTCGAGGCCGACCTTGAACTTCAAGTTGATCGCGAGAGCGCAAATCACTCCAGCGGCAAGACCGATTGCCGTCGCTCCGTAGATGTCAACGAATCCACACGCCGGAGTAATTGCCACGAGTCCTGCCACCGCCCCCGATGCCGCGCCGAGTGTGGTCGATTTTCCATTCTTGAGCTTCTCGACGAGAATCCATCCCAACAGCGCCGCCGCCGTGGCGGTATTGGTGTTGACAAAGGCGTTCGCAGCGAGAACGTTGGCTCCGAGCGCCGAGCCGGCATTGAATCCAAACCACCCAAACCACAAGATTCCCGCACCAAGAAGCACAAAAGGTACATTGTGAGGCGGCATCGCTTGCTTGGGCCAGCCCCTTCTCTTCCCTACCACCATCGCCACAGCGAGTCCTGCGGCGCCAGCATTGATATGCACAACGGTTCCACCGGCAAAGTCCTCTGCCCCGAGTTTGAACAGCCATCCCGTTGGCGAGAAGACCCAGTGGGCGACCGGAGCATAGACAATTATCGACCAAAGCACTATAAATGCTACGAATGGGCCAAAGCGAAGTCGATCGGCCGTCGAGCCTGTGATCAGAGCGGGGGTGATTATCGCGAACATCATTTGGAATACCACAAAAACCATCGGGGGAATCGTTTGCGCAGACGCACCCGTGTAGCCCGGGACGGCTTGATTCATGTGCGCGAGGCCAAAAAAATGCAGCGTCCCTATGAGGCCGAAGCCGCCCCAGTCCACGCCAAATGAGAGCGAGTAGGTAAGAAAGACCCAAATTAAGCTCACGATGCCGATAACGACATAGTTCTGCATCAGCATCCCAAGGACATTCTTTGACCTAACCATTCCTCCGTAAAAAAACGCGAGTCCGGGAGTCATAAAAAGTACCAAAGCTGAGCTCGCCAAAATCCATGCAGTGTCACCTGAGTTGAAATGCACTCTGTCGGCCTATCTTGGGCAGTTCACGTCGCTCGTCAACGGGATATTGCTTGACAAATTAGGCAATGGATGTTTCGGGAATAATTCCAGTTTGTTACTTCTGTGTTACGTGACCCCCCAAAGCGATATCCCGCAGCAGCACTACGGTGTCGTGCCAGAGACTTTCTAATTTCCCCAAGCTCCGCGACGCAGCGATCGCGCCATGCACGCTCAAAGCTCTTTCCGTGGCAATACCCGACCGGAGTTCGGTCTGGCCAGCACATCGGATGCCCTTAGCATTGCTAGGCGCAGCCTTGGTCTCGAGTCTCCACCGGTGATGATTGGCTGATGCGAACGGCAAGGTCATCCCGAGACCGACGTGGCACCGAGCCCCAGCACAGCGCCGCCCAAGGAGGCCGACCGAGCTAGAGTCAGCGAGGGCACGCACACGAGTCTTCGGCGTCACACTTCACCACAGTCCTGGCAAGCGTAACATCAGCGCACCGCCTTTAGCTGATGAATGCTTTCCCGCCATTGGCGCACCGTGTGGAAAAATCCCCTCACAACGAGGATTTCCTCGCCGAATCACCGCGGGATAGGTCACCCGTGCAACGGATGCGAAAATCAGCTCTTGAGCGACCCAGCAGAATCTACCGCGTCGGCGAAGAACCCGCTCATTGCGGTGCGTCATTTGACCTCATCTCAGCTGACAAGCTTCGCCGACCCAACTTCTGCCGAGTGGCGGTAGGGCTAGCTCTCTAACGACGGACAACAAAGGCAAAATGCCATTCTCGTTACAGTCGGCGCCTTTGTCTGTCGAAGGCAACTTTAGAGGAGGACATATGAAAGCGATTGAACTTGAGGCAGCAATCGCCCGATTTGGCTCCTCTCCAGCTGAAATACACTTGTGCTCGCAGCGTTGCATCGCGCCAGCAGAGCTGATCTCGGTATGCGCCGGAAAGCATCCGACCCTTTGGATTTCAAATCGAGGAGAGGACCTCTTCCTCGATGTCTCGCAAGTCGAAACAGTCACCGAGCTACGACCTGATTTTACCGAACCCTCTTAGACGCGACAATTAATATCTGCGCCTTAGCTTTCTCACACGTCATTCTCAACTTTGAGCCCCAGAATGGATTCATTGAAAAAGCGAGGCGGTCGGAGGTAAAGTTCATTCTCCGACGATGCGCAGTGTAGCGAAGAAAGAAAGGGATAGCCATGGGGTGGCATGAGCAGTTTTATGGCGGTAACCCGATCGGCATGTTTGTTGGTTTTATCTTCTTTATCCTTTTGATCGGAGCAGTGGCATTTCTTGTGCTGACTGCGTTACGCGATCATCGGCATCCGTATTCGGGCACGCACGGTAACGAGACTGACGAGGCAAAGGCAATTCTGGATAGGCGTTTCGCCCAAGGTGAGATGACTAAAGAGGATTATCTCGACGCTCTCGAAGTCCTCGGTTACGAGGGAAAATCCCGACATACGAAATGATCTCGCCCAGCACAAGCTGGTCGAGATGGGTTCACCCCACCCAAAAAAGGTAACTTGCCGGCTGTTTACCCCTCAGCCGGCAAGTCCTTTTCTAGCTCAGCGCCTGCCAGGTCACAGGCACATTATTGGAATCGCCAATCGCGCGACCGACACAAGACCGACATCGTGTTAGAGTGTCGGTGTGAATGGATCCATTCGGGAGAAACGCCCTGGCGTATGGGAGATCATGGTCGAACTCCCAAGGGACTCGGTGACCGACCATCGGCGTCGGAAGTGGGCCACGGTTAAGGGGACGAAGCGCAAAGCGCAGTTTGAGCTCCACAAAATGCTCGTAGAGGCTCAGGATGCCAAAGCGCGTACATCAAGCGCGTCTCTGGCGATCTTCTTGGCCGAATGGCTGAAATGGCTTGAGCCCCGCTTGGCCGCCACCACGCTCCGGTCCTATCGCCGGGTGGTCAAGGAACTCGTCCGAAGCGACCTCGGCGCGATGCCGCTTGACGAG
>JAKASN010000385.1 GCA_021819025.1 Actinomycetes bacterium
CAAGCCGACATTAGAGACTGAGTTACTCGTGGGATTGGCACGGCTCGACGGACAAATTCTGGGGGTAGTTGCTAACAATCCCGCTAATAAAGGCGGAGTACTCTTCGTCGATTCTGCAGACAAGGCGGCGCGCTTTATCTGGATGTGTGACGCTTTCAATATTCCTCTCTTATTCTTGGCGGATGTGCCCGGCTTTATGATTGGAAGCGAAGTCGAGCGTGCTGGCATCATTCGTCATGGCGCCAAAATGATCGCCGCAGTCTCCGAAGCACGCGTCGCCAAGATCACCGTCATCGTTCGCAAGGCTTACGGGGCGGGTCTCTACGCCATGGCTGGGCCGGCATTTTCCCCAGAGGCCACGATTGCTTTAGCCGGAGCAGAAATCGCCGTGATGGGTCCGGAGGCGGCGGTGAACGCGGTGTATGCAAACCATATTGCCGCCATCGCCGACGAAGTCGAGCGGGCGGCCTTTATCGAGGCGAAGCGTGCCGAGTATGTTAAGGATGTCGATCTGTTTAAGTTGGCCTCTGAGCTTGTCGTCGATGACGTGATCGAACTCGCGACTTTGCGAAGTGAGCTAATACGGCGTTTTTCCAACGCTCGTAGAAAGCCTCGACGCCCTTCCTACAAGCACCATGGGGTCTATCCGGTCTAGGGGGGCGATGGCCGCGCGCTGGGCACTAGTGCCACAGATGCGAGCGCTGCTAGGCTGATTGTCAAAGATCTTCAGAGTTGGGTGATGTACGTGGCTTGGTGCGAGACCTGCGCAAAGTTCCAGGATGACCAAAAGATTGGCCGGGATGGAAAGTGCCCGACGTGCAAAACGCCGATAGTCAAGCCACTCAAGACGCCCTGGCACTTCAAACTTCTGATTGTCGCAACGGTAATCTATCTGCTCTATCGCCTCGTGCAGCTGATCATGTGGTTGACACATCACCTCTAGTCGATCGATATTAGGAACTCGCACCTACCTAAGTGCAAGTGCCATGTTGGAGATATCGCGTAGAGTGCCGTGACGACGAGACGCAGTCGACGTGACATTTTTAGCGGATGAATTTCTCCATCCGAGATGGCATCAGCAGGTTATCGAACTGCTCATTGCTCTGGTTACACCGCTAGGATTGTGCGAGTCGAAATTATTCGGGCTGTAGCGCAGCTTGGTTAGCGCGCTTGACTGGGGGTCAAGAGGTCGGAGGTTCAAATCCTCTCAGCCCGACTGGGTCGGTGTCCAGGTCAGAAGCTATAAAGTGAGTATCTCAGGCCGTATGTGGACTTGGGGCGTGTCACCTTGGAAGTCACTTCACTCAAATATCACTGCCAAAGTCACTCCTGCAAACCGGAAAGAAAGTCGCCCATTTTGCCAGTCGCCTCTCGTAAGCGCTCCGGTTCGAGATGGCCGTAAACGTCTTTCGTCACTCTGATCGAGGCGTGTCCGATGATCTCGCTCACCTCTTCGAGGCGGACACCATGGGCCAGCATGAGCGAGGCCGCAGAGTGTCTGAGCTCATGGATGTGCCACTCGCCCAAACCGGCCTCAGCCGCCAGGCGATTGAACGCCTTGCTCGAATTATCGGTGTCAAGCCAGGTCCCAGTCGGCGTGGTGAATATTGCGGTCGAGGCCATCCAGGCCACGCCAAGGCTGAATAGCCAGGTTTTCTAGGCATCCTGTACGGCCCTGCGGCCGTCCAGGGTGTCGAGCACGAACGGGCGGGAGGGGATCACCCGCCGCGAGCTCTCGGTCTTGAGCGACCCCACGACTACCTTGCTGCCTTCTTTTTTTCGGGCCTTTGTCACACTGAGGGTTTTAGCTTTTTTGTCATAGTCGCCCCACGTCAACGCGAGAGCTTCGCCACGCCGTAAGCCCAGAGACAGCAACACGATCCACAAAGCGCTCAACCTATCCGACCTGGAGGCTTCCAGGAAGGCCCGAGCCTGATCAGCGCTGAGCGACCTGCCGCGGCGTTGTGGTTGTTTGATCGCCGCCGAGTACCGCGCTGGATTGGCGGTGACTAGCCTCCAGCGCACCGCCTGATCCAAAGCCATGCTCAGAACGGTCCGGAGCAGCTTCACGTACCTTGGCGAAAGCCCCGCTTCGAGGCGTTCCCGGAGGAGTTCGTCGATCGTTTCCGGGCGGAGTTCCGCGAGCTTGATCGCGCCCACGCCTGGGCCGTAAGGGTGGACCGGCGTTTTCGATCTCTTCCTGCGCTCTTCAAATTCCCCTGCCGTCTCGCCCTTGAGGTGAGCGATTGCGTAGCCGTACTGGACGAGCGTGCCCGCCGCGACTTCGGAAGCTTTGTGAGCCGCCCAGCGGTCGAGGAGGTCGCGCACGGTCGATGCCACTTCGGGGTCGCCGCCCCTGTCGCGGAGTTCTTTGAATTCCGTGAGGGCCTTTTGCGCGTCGCGGAACTTCTCGCAGATCCGCGTCTTGTTGACTTGCTTGCCGTTGGCGTCAGCCCACCGAAGGTACGCGCGATACCGCCCGTCTGGCCGCGCGGTGATCGTACCATCGCCGCTCGAGCGCGTACGTTTGCGGGGCCTCTTGTCGGTGCTCACGATCTCAAGCGGAAACGGAGGCGGTCCCATTGGCATTGCCGGCCATCACGTCATCCAGAGAAGTCGGGCATTCCTGGCCCGCCAGGCCCGCCTACCCGATTACGGGCGGTCGGCGATATAACGAAGAGCACCGCGTCGCCGAAGGCGGAGGCGGAGCACGGGAGCATCTCGACTTCCTGGATCTGCGGAATCGGGTGTGCGAAGGGATCGTGGAGGCGCTTCACAATTGTGGGGTCAAAGGCGGGCCGAAGGCGGGGAGCGAGCCCGAGCCGCTTTGGGTATCGCACGTTGGCGGAGGCATCGGCTGGGTTCCCGCCCTCTTGCGCCGAGTCGAGCGCTTGGGAGGGCCTCGAGCTTCCCGACTCGTCCGAGATGGACGCGTGGCCCGGCCTGCGGCGAAGATGGCCGCAGAAGCGACCCTCCTGGCGGCGGAGATCGATGATCTCATCGGGGAGCCCGAGGGCTAAGCTGCGGCCAAGGCCGTGAGCCGTACAGCATCTGCTCCAGCCTGAACCAACCAGCCGCACTTTCGATGGTGGAACTGCGGCTGGGATCTATTTTGCGCCAAGGTCTCTCGTCAGCTGGTGGTCGCGGAACGACGATGTGCCAAAACCCTGGGGTAACCTACCGCAGAGTTCTTACCAGGCGAATATGTCCGAGCCTGGCCTCCGACGGTGACAGCGAAGAAGCCGCTGACTTAGCTAACTCGCCAAGATC
>JAKASN010000386.1 GCA_021819025.1 Actinomycetes bacterium
GAGTGGAAAGAGTGGCTCGCTTCTAGCGAGAAATTTGGCATTCTCGCGGTAAACAACCTCGACCCATCTCAGGCCCCGCTGCTGGTGCCGACGCACTTCACCTTAATTCAAGACGAACTTCTACTCCACCTGGCTCGGGCAAATCCCCTGTGGCCCCACTTGGAGGTGGCAACTGAGGTGCGCTTAGCCGTCACCGGCGACTACGCCTTCATCCCCAGCTACTGGCGAGCTAGGGCGGGCGGCCCGGACGAGGACGGCGTGCCTACGAGCTACTACACCTCGGTGCAGTTCTGCTGTCGGCCCACGATCGTGGACGATCCTGAGGGTAAAGCCAAGATTCTCAATGTCCAGCTCGCGGAACTTCAACCAGAGGGTCGCCACGCCGCGGTGGGGCTCGAAGCCGAGCCTTACGGACGGATGCTGCCGGGAATCCGCGGAGTCAGGCTGGAGGTGCTCAGGGTGGACGCGAAGTTCAAATACGATGATGCCAATCCGGTCGAGCACCGCGAGGGTGTCATCGCTCGCCTCAATGAACGTGATACAGGGTTTGACGCAGGCGCAGCGAAACAGCAGCAGCGCCGACTTGCCGCAATCGGCGATTGGAAGACCTTTCGGGAAAATCGGTGAGCCCAAAGGGGGCGTCCTCGGGTCGGATTCCACCTTGGGCTCTCGCAGTCGGGTAGATGTCGCTTTATCTGATTAGGTCCGTTGCCCCGGCCCGAACCGCGTGACCGGGCTTGACCGTGGGGGCGCTCGTCTTCATGGAGTGGCATCGCCCGCCACTGCGCATCCTGCGCACTCGCGATATTCCGGATCTTCTCGGATTGGGGATCATGAACGGACTGGCGACGTTAGCCTTCCTCGGAGCCGTCGCGCGCATCTATCTCGGCACGGCAGTTGGCATTGAGTTCCTTGGAACCCTAAGCGTGGCCGCACTTGGCAGCCGTAGGACACGAGCGCTGGCTTGGCCCATTGCCGCGCCTCTCGGCGTGGTTTTGTATGAAAAATCCCTGGGGCGGCAGAGGCGATCCTGTCGGCATCGCCCTAGCTGGCTTTACAGCGATAGGTCGGGCAACCTACATCCTGCTCACTCAACAGTTTGGTGACCATTTTGCCAGCGATCGGGGGCTTTCGCTAACGGTCCCGGTAGCCGCAGCGACCGCGGCCGTCGCGGGAATGCCCCAGGCCGCGGGGGATAGTACTCCCAGTATCCTAGCCGCGGCGGTTGGACTGGCGATTTTTTCCCCGGTATGGCCCTACGCCCTTGAGATGCGTTCCTTGCATTTTCTCACCCCCAGTGCGTTGGGGACGCTGATGGCATTGGAGCCAGCCTTCGGTGTGGTAATGGACCTTGTTGTGCTGGGGCGACGCCTCTCGACGATCCAGCTCACCGGTATCTTGCTCGTCGTGGGCGCCGACGCCCAGCGCGGTGGCAGGCCTAAGGAGCGCGTCGGAGCGGTCCCTGGTACATGTTTGCATTAGGTGCGACGCTTTTAGCTCGACGATGGTGGCGACGCGCAGAAGCCTAAGTCAACTTCTGCGGCGGCTTTACTGGTTATCCTCTAAAGGGGAAAAGAATAACGCACTGGCAAATACCCTCTGGCGCGCTGGTGCATGGAGAATTTGTCTCGGCAAGAAAAGGGCAAGTGAATCCTGGCGGGCGGCGATATCAGTCAATTAGAAGCGTCTCGAAGGGTCGTGCGGACCTCAGTCATAGTCTTGACAAGGATGGCTCATGTTGATAGAACTCCTGCAGACAGCCAGAGGGAGCAGCAAGGTCCATTCGAAGCAGGCCGTGTTTGAGGATCTCCCGTGGGAAGTGGCGTGGGGTTAATTTGCAAGAGCACTTGAAGCAGTTGCCTAGGGGTTGGATGACTGGCGCCGCAATTTATGCCGTCGTGGTTGCCATCTTGGCTGGGGTCGGCGACCTAGGTGCAACCTGGCTTGTTCTGTTAGCAGCGGTGCTGTGCCTGCCGGTTGGCTTTTTCGCTTTGGTGGGGCTGTATCTCTCCTATGCCGTGATTGCTCTTTTGGCCAATGTATTTGGCGCGCAGACCCAGTTCCTTCCCACGTGGTTTGTGGTTCTCCATAAGATCACCGTGATTGTGATTTTTGCCGCGGCCGCAGCCGTCAACGCCTTGCTCGCCCGCAAGGTGGTGACGCTAAGGCAGCACCCGGGGTCGCGGTGAGACCCTTGCGGGTGCCATAGCATACGCCCCCAACTCACAGGGACCTCTCTCGCCGCTGCATCAAGTGCCCTTAGGGCACGGGAACTTAGCGCGGCGCTGCTTGGCCGATGGCGCTCTGGTGAAGGTGTTTTGGTGCGATAGCGCGATGAAGTCAGACGCGGACCCTCGAGAGCATCTTGCCGAGAGTTACTCAGCGGATATCTTCCCAACCTCGACGGAACGATTGCGCAGCGCCGGATCTCAAGCAAATTAGGCCACCTTGGCCCCTTTATCCGCGGGGCGCAGCGTCACCAGGCGTGGGTTGTGTTGTGTGGTTTTGCTGGCCATTGGCGACTCCTGCGAGCGGCGCGCGGGTCATCTCCGTGCAGCCTCAGCAGCCCGTGCGCCAAGATCTTCCCCAGGTTCGTCAGCTTCTGCGCGGCCTGTGCAAGGTGCGGGCGCAATCCTGGCGAGAGAGGTTTAAAACCCAACGCGGCGACCCCGGCGGATTTGTGCATAATGGGGCTTGGGAACTTTTGTTAATCTATGAGAGCCGGTAATTTGGGTTATGGCGGATTAGTTAAATAGCCGCTTGACTTTGTCAAGCAAGCCAAAGGTGCGTAGTGTTAGTTATTGGCCCATCTTCCTCGGCCAAGAGATCGAGGGGATAAGAGCCAAGCGGGATTGGTGTTTGCCAAAGAAGCAAGCATTGGAAGAGTCAAGTTAGGGAGGCCGACATCGTGCCCGAGTCCATTACCATTACCGACAATCGTACCGGTAAGAGCCTAGAGATACCCATTGAGAACGGAGGTGTCTCCTCCCAGGCGTGGGAGAAGCTCCTTCCAGGGGTATGGTTTTACGATCCCGGCCTCACCGCCACGGCGATGACCGAGAGTGCCATAACCTACTTGGATGGCGACGCGGGGATTCTCCGTTACCGGGGATACCCCATCGAACAACTTGCCGAAGAGTCGACCTACCTCGAGGTTGCCTATCTCCTCCTCAAAGGGGAACTTCCCAACCAGACCCAGTTTGACGCCTGGTCAAGCGAGATAACACATCACACCTTCATCCATGAGAACGTCCGGAAACGCTTCTTGG
>JAKASN010000387.1 GCA_021819025.1 Actinomycetes bacterium
GGGGCGAGCCGAATGTGGTAACTATTTCGACCTCAGCGCCGTGGGAGCGGCCAATCTGAATGGCGCGATAGAGGATGCTTCCCGCAGCGACGAACACTACAAAAAGCACAAATCCATAAGTACGATTCACCTGCATCGCGGCCACCAGCAAGAGCCAGGCCAAGGCGGCCGGGATGAGAAGCTTCCAGCCTAGGTCCATGAGCTGGTCGTAGCGAAGCCGTGGCAGGGCTGCTCTCACCCAGACATAGAAGAAAAGGAAGGCGCCGGTCTTGATGAGGAACCACAGGATCGGCCATATAAACGCGGGTCCGCCTAGATTAGGCCCGTCGGGGCCACCCAAAAAGAGCGTCACAATCACCGCCGACATGGTGATGGTGTTCATGTACTCGGCCAGAAAGAAGAGGGCGAAGCGGATGGAGGAGTACTCGGTGTGAAATCCCCCCACCAGCTCCTGTTCCGCCTCGACCAGGTCAAATGGAGGGCGATTCAATTCAGCGGTGATCGCGACCAGAAAAATCAGGAAAGGGACGATCCCGAGACGGATGATATTCCACTTCGGGAAAATGCCGAACAGGGCACCCGCTTGGGCATTGACGATGGCACGGGTGCCGAGAGAGCCCGTGATGAGGACCACGGTCGCCACCGAAAGACCCATCGCCGCTTCGTAGGAGATCATCTGAGCCGAAGCGCGTACCGATCCGATGAGTGGGTATTTGGATCCCGACGACCAACCCGCCAACATCACGCCATAGACCGACACTGAGGAGAGCACCAGCAAAAGCAGTATCCCCATCGGGGGATCTGCCACCTGCAGTTCAACAGTATGGCCGAAAAGATGCACGATGCCGCCCACGGGAATGATCGTGAAGGCAAGGAACGCCGGGAGCAAAGAGAGATATGGAGCCAGCTTGAAGACAAAGCGCTCGGAATGATCGGGGATCAAGTCCTCCTTAAAGAAGAGCTTAATACCGTCAGCTAGGGCCTGGAGAATACCAAAGGGCCCGGCACGGTTGGGGCCGATACGGTTCTGCATGTCCGAGATGACTTTGCGCTCAAACCACACCATGAAAAGCACCGAGACCATCAAAGCCGCGAACGCCACCACGACCTTGACCAAGACGATAATCAGGATCCCAATCGAGATATGGCCGAGGAAAAGAGGATCTTGTCCCATCAGTTGGTCCCCACTTTCACATAGGACTGCAACGAAGTCGAATCCACGAGGCTCAGAAGATTGGCTCCCTCACCGATGAAACCATGGACGATCCCCTCGCCTAGGGACTTGTCCAAATGGACACCGACGCGAAGGAACTTCCCGCCAGCGCCACGCAAAGAGACTTCATCTCCCTCGCCAAGTCCTAAGGAGTCCATCAGCACCGGTCCCATCCACACCTCGCTAAAGACGCTCAGCTGAGAAAGCACCGGCGCCGCAGCTAGAAGTGCCGAGGGCGAAAAGAGCCGCCTTGAGAGGACCAAGCGGTAGCTCCCCGGCGCGGCGGGTTCGGGAGCGGGGATTATCATGCTGAGAGCCTCGACCCCGGCAACAGGAATCGACTCCAATGAGGTAGCAACTGAGGACTCTTCGGAACCAGCTTCGATATCAAACGATGTCGGGGGACCCTGGCGATCTGGACCTAGCAGGCCCGGCGTAGCGATGGGGTCGAGCCGCTTTGCGAAAGCTCCGAATCTCACCTTGGTGCGTGGCAACGGGACAACGACGCCATCTGGAAATCGTGGTGAACCGAGGTCGTTATAGGAGAGGCCAGCATAGAGAGCCACCGACGACGCCATTTGGGCAAAAATGGCTTCTGCATTGGCGTCCCCAAAGCGTTCGCCAAGGTCACGGGCGATTTCCGAGGCGATCAAATAGTCCGGCTTGGACTGCCCCTTGGGAACCAATGCCTGGCCGAGCCGGGAGACCCGACCCTCGAAGCTGGTGGTAGTTCCTTGGCTCTCGCCAAATGATGCGAGCGGCAGCACAACATCGGCATAGGCGTTGCATGAGTTCTCGAAGGAATCGACTACCACTAGCGTGGCATGCGAAAGAGCTTCTTCCACAAGATCAGTATCCGCCATCTCGGTGAGCGGATCCTGTCCGAGGACAAAGAGCAACATCGGTTCATCTTTTGCCTTACGCAGCATCTCTGCCGCCGACATACCCCTCAACGAAGTGCTTTGACTCCGCACGCGCCCAGGAAGGTATCCCGGAGTAGCGCCAAGATCCATAGCACCAAAGATGTTGGCGCGCGCCGTTGCGAAAAGGAACTTCGCCGCGGGCCATTGTTGGTGAGCAAGACGAGCTAGCGCATCAGAAATCTTGCCTGACTCGGCAATATTGGCTTTTCCGATGATGATCGCCATCCCCTCTCCCGCAGATATCCCCGCGGATGAAAGGAGTTCGCCAAGCGGCGCGAGTGGAGCGTTCTGGTTTGATATCCCAAAACTCTCCAGGCCCGCAGCAAATTCCAGTCCTGAAATCGGGAGTCGCAGTTCGGCAAGCGGCGTGATCGAAGTCTCCACCTCAGAAACTTCCACGAGGCGCAGGCCCGCCTTCACCGCTTCGTTGAGGCGAAGAAACAGTACCGGGAGTTCCTCACGAAGGTCGGCGCTGGCAACCACTAGCACCTTGGCGTGCATTGCTTCGTCTATGGTGGCGCGCGGCGCAGCAAAAATCACTTCGGGCGTGAGAGTTTGGTGCAAATCCGCATCAAAATTGTCGGTACCCAAAATCGATTTTGCCAAATGAACCCAGGAAAAGATGCCCTCGTTTGAGAAGGTCGACCCACCGATAAAGCCGATGGAAGACGTGCCATGTTCCTTTTGGAACTTCTTCACATGGGCGCTAATGCGACCCACAGCATCACGCCATGAGACTTCAGCGAGCTCGGAGCGATACCTGACCATGGGTACTGTAACACGAGCACTTGAATCGAGTGACTCGTAGGAGAAGCGCCCCAAGTCACACAACCAGGAATGATTCACCGCCTCAGAGTCGATCCCAAGGTAACGAGTAATCTCCCCTCGGGAAAATTGAACCGCGATGCGGCATCCCATTGAACACATCGTGCAGGTACTTTCCACCTGGCTGAGGTCCCACGGGCGCGCCTTGAAGCGATATGGGGTCGCAGTGAGCGCTCCCACCGGACAAATCTGTACGGTATTGCCCGAAAAGTACGAGCTGAACTTGCCGTTGGGAAAGGTGTTCACCTCGGTGTGGTCGCCACGACCAATAAATTCGATAAGGGGATCACGTGCCACCTCATC
>JAKASN010000388.1 GCA_021819025.1 Actinomycetes bacterium
CCTTCCACCAGCGGCACGCCCATTTGGCGGGCGAGAAAGGAGTGTTCGAAGTAGGCGGAGTTGTGCACACCCGGAGTCAGAAGCACCACCATGGGGTCGTTGCTGCCCGGAGGGGCCTGTGCGAGAAGTGCGGCGAGTAGACGCGAAGGATAGTCCGAGACCGGCTCGATCTCGTAGCTGTCAAAAAGCTCTGGGAGGATGCGTGCCATCGCACGACGATTCTCGAGTACATAAGAGATACCAGAGGGGGTACGCAGGTTATCTTCTAAGACACAGAGTCTTCCCGTCTCGTCCCGGATGAGATCGAGTCCTGCCACAGTGACACGGACTCCGTTGTAGTTGGATATTCCAAAGCTCCGTCGCGAAAACTGCGTCGAACCAACCACGAGGCGCCGCGGCACGATCTGATCCTTCATTACTTCGCCAGCGTGGTAAATATCGTCCAAAAATGCCTCGATGGCTCGCATTCGTTGCATGAGACCCGCCTCGACCTGGCTCCACTCCTCCGAGCCGATGATCCGAGGGACGGGGTCGAGCGGAAAGGTTCTCTCCTGCCCGCCTAAGGAGAAAGTGATCCCCCGAGCTTTAAAGGACTCCTCGCACTCCAAGGTGCGGCGTTTGAGCTCATCGACCCCCATCGATTCGAGGGCACTTTTGACGAGGCCCCAGTCGTCGCGCGTGGTTGAAGAGTTGCCGGCCAGCTCGTCGAAGGAGCCCGCAGGTGATCGATATCGCTCGAAAGGACTTTCCATTTGGCTCTAAACTTAGCTGCTCGATAAAGGACAATTGTGAATAGTTCGTTTCACTTCCTCCCCAAGCGATACCCGAGATGAGCCGAGGGCATCTTGGTGTCAGGGTCGAGGGGCATCAGCGAAGTCGTGCCAGACGCGAGCGAGTCCATCTTCCAAGTCGACTTTGGGTGCAAAGCCGGCACGGAGTGCTTTTGATATTTGCACCTTGACGCCACGCATCTCGCCTTCGCGAGCAGGGCCCCAGACCACGGGGATCTCCCGGGCGGTTATTGCTTCCACGGTGGCAACGATTTCGGTAACCGAATAGCTTCTCCCCGCGCCGATGGTGAGCGGGCCGCTGAAGTTGGACTCTAGGGCGAGCATAAAAGCGTCGACGACGTCGGAGGCGAAGATGAAGTCGCGCCATTGTTTTCCATCGCCGTAAATCTCCAGAGGTTTGCCACCGAGAAGCGCCCGCATGATCCGCGGTACGATGGAGTCCTTTTTGAACATTCCCAGTCCATAGACGTTTGTCAAACGCAGTGCACAGCCGGTGATGCCGTAGCTGCCCTGATAGCCCGAGATGAGCATCTCTGCGGCTGCCTTTGTCGCCCCGTAGGGGGTCATCGGCGCGAGCAGGTTGGACTCGTCGATAAACTCGGCAGCCGATTGGCCCACCACGGCGTTGCTGGAAGCGAAGATGAAGCGACCTACCCCAGTTCGACGCGCCATTTCAAGCAAGTTATGCGTTCCCACCATGTTGGTCTCAAAGGTGACTTGAGGGTCGAGCTTTGATTCAAGCACCGAAGTGCGTGCCGCGAGGTGAATCACCGCCGCGACACCGGTGGGGAAGTTCGATGCGACCTTATCGAGGTCTCGGATGTCGCAGATTCTGGTATCGATCTCGGCGTTCTCGCTGGGAGATTTATCCAGCGATACCACTTGGTACCCGCGCCTTAGAGCTTCAGCGGCAATTTTCGAGCCGATGAATCCGCTTCCTCCGCTAACTACGATCGTTTCTGACAACTCCCTAGCCCTTCTAACTTTGCGAGTGCGCCAAGCCCGAATCCCTGCGGGACGCGACGAGGGCATCCTAGTGGCAGACAAAGGCGAAGTTGTAGGTGCCGCTAAGCTGAAGGCGTGGCGAGAAAATTGCGCGCTTTGATAACTTGGCTGGCCACTCCCCAGGGAAAAAAGGCGTTCCGATACAGCGTTACTTCGGCGGTCTCGCTGGTGGTGTCGCAAATTTCCTTTGTGGTCCTCTTTGGCGCCCATATCATGGGGGCGAAGTACTCTTCGATTACGGCGACCTTGGTGGGGACGGTGCCCTCCTATGTCATGAACCGTTACTGGGCTTTTGAGAAGCGCGACTCCAATCGCCTCTTGCACGAGGTGCTTCCCTATATCGCCATGGCGCTGCTCTCTCTGGTCTTTTCCACCTGGACCACGGACTTCGCAGACTCCCACGCATCGGTGGTGGGGTCCTCGCATCTCGTGCGAGTGATATGGGTTGACGGTGCTTACCTGGGATCATTTGCGATACTCTGGCTCGCCAAATTCGCCTTTCTCAACAAGATCCTCTTTGCCAAACGGGGCAACAACGATGGGGAACTTCTCATCGAAGAGGATCCCGTCGCCTGAGGCTCGCCCAGCAGGGTTCCCAAGAAAGACCATGCGCCCCAGCCTGGGGATCAAATGCGCTGTCGGCGTTTGAGTCTCCTAAGTACCTCGAGGGCTCCAAGGAGCCAAAGTATGCCCAAGGCGCTGAGTTCTAGGCCAGCCTTGGCGTGGGGCGCAGCGTAGCTAAGTTCGACGGCGCTGGTTCCCGCAGGCACCGCGACGCAGATGAAGATCCCACACTGCTTGGCCTCGAGACGATGAGATCCCCCCACCGACGATACTTGCGCGGTCCAGCCCGGCGCGAAGGCCTCTGAGATAACCATGGTGGTAGGAGAGTGTGCTTGGATGCGGTAGCTGAGTTCGCCCGACATAGTCGCCGAAGCGCGGATCACTTTTAGTGCTCCGCTATTTGCAACCGGGAGAGGTGGCTCGGGCGCTTGAGACGCGAAGCGCATCACCAAGGGATTGCTCTGCCTGCGCGTGAAGTAGTCGAGGGAGTTAATCGTGGTGCGGTACTTCCAGAGCCCAGGCGTCAGGTAACCGCCCAGGGAGCCATTTACCGAGAGATCGAAGTTTTTCGTGACCGCACTCACGCCGGCCACGATGGCGCCCTGGGGATCTGAGATACTCAAGGGGAGCCGCTGAGTCGCTACGACCTGGTCGAAGGTAGTCGGGCCGGGAAGATTAAAGGCGTAGACGGCAATCCCTTTGGCGCTGACAGCCGAGATCTCTCGCGCCGGCGCGGCCCAGACGATCTTGTTGCTCCCGCTCAAGTGTACGCCCAGAGCTCGAATCGAATCGATGCCAAGTGCCGGGGCGGCTAAGTTTCCAGAAGCCGAGGGGACCGCAAAATCTAGGAGTACTTCTGACCCCGTGACGCTTTGTCCGAGGTAGTCCGCGACCCCGACAGT
>JAKASN010000389.1 GCA_021819025.1 Actinomycetes bacterium
GCCAAAGACTTCCATGGCGGCGTCGAAGTTGCGCGGGTAGGTCACCTGGAGGAAGCGACAGCGCAGCGCGACAATCGGCGAGGGGTTGTCAAGAATCTTTTCTATCGAGGTAAAGTTGCTCATCGCGGCGCTCCCCGGTGTTGGGTGTCGTGGCCCGTCTCTCGGACCAGGTGTAGGTGCAGGGGCGCTGTCGGCCGAGTGTGCCGGGCCAATGATCCCTAAAGGTTCACCGTTGTGGCTGGGCCGATCTTAGTCTGGAGCTGTGTCAATGCTCAGGCCAAGTCGTCGTCGCTCTCGCTGAGTCCGAGCTTTTAGAAGTGGCCGGGTGGGGTTCACTTGTGGTGTGCGGGCGAGAATTGCCTTGCTCTGGGGGCTTCGCGAAGCTTGCCTATGGTCTTTTTTCTTGGGACTCTAAGGCCGCCGTAGGGACCTACTTTGTCACCTTTAGCTGCGGTGCTCTCCCAAGGGGGACTTTCGCTCTTATTATTTTCCTAACGCTATGAATTTGAGGAGAGCTGATTTTGTCTCGATTTTCCGAGTCGCTACGCAAGAGTCCAGGGTGGGTTCTGCTTCCGCTGCGCATTTTTCTCGGCTTTACCTTTACCTTCGCGGGTTTGCAGAAGCTTGCCAACCCGGGGTTTTTCAACGCTTCGAATCCGGCCTCGATCCAAGCCCAGATGCAGGCATACGCATTGCGCAGTCCGCTGCACCTCGTACTTGGGATGGCGTCGCACGCACCGGTGCTCTTTGGCCTGGTGATTGCCTTGGGCGAACTTGCAGTTGGAGTTGGCGTCCTGCTGGGGATCTTCTCTCGGCTCGCGGCGCTCGGGGGCATGGCCATTTCGTTTTTGCTCTTTCTCAGCGTGTCCTTCCATAGCAACCCTTTTTATACCGGCTCTGACATCGTGTTCTTCTTCGCCTGGACTCCCCTGGTTATCTTGGGCCACGGGGGAGTTGCCTCCGTGGAGGAGAACGTGAAGCGACGCCTCGGAATGGTTCCTGCCTACAGCGCCCTAGCGGGGATCGATTTTGGAACCATTACCAGGGTTTGCCAGCAGTTCGAGGCCGGGCGTTGCCGGGCCCAAGGAAACGCCCCCTGCTCCATGGCTAGCTGCCCGGTGTTAGAAGGTAGCTTGGTCTTGGGCTCTCCCAAGGCGGTCTCATCGAGCGCTGCGGCGGCAAACTATGACCCGGAGCGCCGGCGCTTTTTGGTGCGCGCCGGCACCGTGGGGGTAGCAGGAGGGGCCGCGGTAGCTCTCGGGATCGCCAGCGCAGGGGTGGGACGGGTACTTTATAAGTCCCCACCATCGAACAACGCCGGCGCCTCGGTGGCCTCTTCAGGCAGCTCCACCACCTCCACAACCTCTTCTACCGTGGCCCCCTCGACGAGTTCCACGAGCGCTCCGAGCACTACGACAGCAGGGGGAACTCCCAATCCCAAGGGGACAGCGGTGGGTCCCGCTAGTGCAGTTCCGGTGGGCAAAGTCGCCTCTTTTACCGACCCTGGCAGTGGACAGCCCGCCTACGTGCTGCACCCCAGCACCGCTGACTTCGTAGCGTTTTCAGCAATTTGCCCGCACGCGGGATGTACCGTGCAATACTCTGCTGGCAATCTCTTTATCTGCCCATGTCATGGGTCGCAGTTCAATGCCGATACCGGGGCAGTGCTCAACGGCCCAGCTACCTCCGGCCTTAGGGCGATACCGGTGGTGGAGGGAAGCAACAGACAGCTCTTCGTCGACGGTTGATGAGTACTTCGGATCTGGCGCACTTGGCCAGTGCGGGGGATTGCTGCGGTCTTTAGGCGATCACAATGGGAAGCATCGAGGTGAGCTTGGATTGCACTTCGGCGAGTTCACCCATGGGATCTGATTCGGCGACGATCCCCACCCCGGCCTGGAACTCCACGTTTCGATCTCCGATGGCTACGGTGCGGATCACCAAGTGCCACTCCCCGTCGCCCGCTAAGTTCTCATAGCCGATCGCCCCGGCGTAATAGTGGCGCGGCTCGTCCTCGAGGCTCTGTATCTCGACGACCGCCTCTCGCTGAGGTACCCCCGCCACCGCGGGCGTGGGGTGGATGGCGAGGAGCAGCTCCAGCGAGGTGGGTTTTTGCGAGGGAGGAAGAAACCCTTTGATCTGGGTGCCGAGGTGACAGATATCCCCAAAGCTAGTTATCGAGGGAGCGCTGGCGACTTCGACTCTCTCCACGAGGGGAGCGAGTCGCGACTCGATGTGGCTGACCACGACACGATGCTCGTGGTTGTCTTTGACCGACGCGAGGAGTGCGGCCTCATCCCCAGAAGATGCCGTTCCCGCCAGGGGATGGCTCTCCAGACTCTCCCCTTCACGGCGAATGAGGAGTTCCGGGGTGGCGCCGAGAAGATGGCGAAATGAGAAGCTGAGCGCCCCGGGATAGTACCGGGTGAGTCGTAGCAGCGATTCGGAGCGGGCGAGGGGCTCGGAGAGTTCCATCAAGGAGCGCCTCGAGAGTACGAGTTTTTCAAAGCGGCCCGATCGGATCAGTTCGATGGCGCTGCGGGCTTTTTCTAGCCAGGCAGAGTCGTCCTCGGTAAAGGCGAGCGCTGGTAGCACCGCTGCAACCCTTGGCGCCCCAAGGGGTGCGGGATCGCCTCCCAAGGAGACTGCGCTTCCCAGGAGCCTCTGAATGCTAACCATGAGTTCCTGGGCTCGCTGCAAGGTTGTTCCGATGGTACATACCGAAGCCGAAACCCCCTCCAGGGTGATGCTGAAAGCGGGTAAGGAGATTTGGGTCTTCTGGCTGGTTGGGTCGAAAGGGACGAGGCCAAAGAAGTAAATACGCTTGGGATCGACCTCTGAGTAGTTAACCATCTTGGCGGCGACTTTGGCGCCGAAGTCCGCGGGACGGTCGGTACTTGCTGCAACGACGGGGCGCCCGCCGATCAAAGCCAGCCCGGGACGGATCATCACCGTGGGGGCGGCTTCTAACTCTGAACGCGCCAGGAGTGCGATGATCTCCGTCGGTGCGAGAGCGCAGGGGACTCTGGCCTGATCGACGTAGAGAGCATCTGGGGCCTCACCGGAGGTATCGTAGGCTGGGATTTCCAAGGGGTTCGCGCCAGTCATGCTTTGGTGGCGCTGATCACTTGGGCGGATCCGAAGAGGAAGTACTTGAACTTGATGGCTTTGAACCCCGCAGCAGCCAACTTGGCGCGCAACTCAGGCTCGCTGGGCAAATAAGCGGTGGACTGGGGGAGGTAGTTGTAGGCCGCCGAGTTAG
>JAKASN010000390.1 GCA_021819025.1 Actinomycetes bacterium
GGATCTGGAGGAACTTGCCCTGAGCGAAGCTCGCCGGTTTGAGGGTTTAGGGCGACCACGGCCTTTGCTCTCGCGCCGCCTGCCGAGGTGCCGACCGCGATGAGGTGCGAGAGCGCATCGGTGAGTGCGTGCTCGGAGCGGATTTCCCCAGAGAGGGCAATGCGGGCCGCCATGACCAACTCAGATAATTCGATCGCAGTCGCCTTGCGGGTGCGCGGACCCCGCAGGGGATGGAACTCCAAAGCTCCAACGCCCCTGGTGCCGAGGTATGCAAGCCGATCTAGCGCAGTGATCTCTTGCGGCGCCACGCCCTCGTTGGCCAAATACGCCGTGGTCAGCGCGTTGCCAAAGTCGTCCGGCAGCGAATCTGCCAGCATGGATGGCAGGCGGTAGTAGGTGTTGGGCGGTAGCGTCGGGAAGACAAAGGACCTTGCTCGCCCGTTGACCGGCATAGTGGTAGGTGCCAGCTCGACTCCGCTTCTCGCCCAGGCCCGCTCGTACTCAAAGACGTAGAAGCCGGAGCGATCGTCGCGTGCCACCGCTCCAACGCGCGAACCCCAGCACCGCACTTCAACTACTTCCACCGGCCGATATGACATCAGCGAGGCAGATTGTGCCGTTGCGACTCGCTCACCCGGGCCCGAACGCGCTTGCGCGGCGAACTTTGCTTGGCCCGCAGCATCTGGATCGGAGAGATATTCACCGCGGGAGCCAGGCTTTCGAGCCAATCCGTTCGCCCCAAAGCCCGGAGCACTGCCACCAGGGTCCTTAGCGATGTCCCCTTGCCGCGCTCCAGGTTGGAGAGGGCGCCTACCGAAACGTCGGCAAGCAACGCCAACTGGGCCTGATCGAGGTCACTGGCGATGCGGATCGCCCGGACCGCCTCGCCAAGCAGCGCCTCCCACTCTTCCACTGTTCTATAGTTGCGCGTATTTATCATTTTTCTCCGGCTTGAAACTAAATCAGGCATTTACAGCTAACAATTTATCAAATGACGTCCATTAGATACTACGTCATAATAGCTACTAATATATGCATTTATCCTATTCCTAGGAGCAACACGCAACTTTATATGTGTAGACGTATAAATATGTGCAGCGTGTTCTCACCACATGCTGGCCGACGATGATGGGCGAGGAATACCGGCCTCTTGTAGCGCTCGTGGGGAGCGGCGGCGCGCCCCAGCCAGTCGGTGTCCCAGCCATCGATTATGGCTCACCGCTGGGTGAAATCGCCTTTGGCGGCCCGGCATCTCAAACCGTCCGATGGCGATAGGTTTCAGTTCGGTCGGATTCCTGGCGAGGTCGCCTCGCCGTGGGAGGCGAGGTACTTGCGGTAGTAAAAAAACCCCGGCGGCAAACCGATCAAAAGGTTCGCGACCCGGTACACCGTGGTCACCGCAACCGCCAGGGTAAATTCCACCCCCAAGGCCACCAAGATGCCCGCCATGCCAAGCTCAAAAATGCCGGTACTGAAAAACACGCCCCCAAAGATGCTCGCGATATTCGCAAAGAGATACGCCATCACCACGATCCCAGGGTTCACAACCTTGCCAAATGCCAGAAAGACCATGTAGGGAGTGGTGAGTTCAACCATGATATACAGCATCGACCAACCAAAGGGGGCGAGCATCTTCGCCTTGTGGGAGACCATGGAGTGGTAAGCCTGGTAGAACTGATCGACGAAGCGCCATATCGCCTCGCTTCTTGCCGGGGTGATTAGCCTCCGGAGCCGCCGCAACAACCAAGTGAGCACGCGGCGCAGCATGCCCTCGTGCTGGACCAGCGCCACCAGCGCGAATGCTCCTGCGGTGATTGCGATCGCGGAAGCTTCGGTAATGCCTACGACGGAGCGTCCCTGCTCGATGCCAAAGGCGTAAAGGAGCCCAAGTCCCACCGGCATCATCAACAACACCGAGAGCGCACTAAGGGCATATCGCATCAGTTGCACCAGGACGCTCACGCCCCGGGGAACTTCCGGGGAGAGCACCTGCGAGAGGTACCCGGCGCCGGCCAGACCAGCCGAAGGAAGCACATAGTTGACGAAGTTCGTCGCCAGAGCACCCTCGAAAAGCCGAAGTGTCCCAACCTCGTCGGAGAAGATTCGCAAAATCGAGCGATAGTAGAGCGCGTTGAGCCAGTAGCTACCAACTTGCACCACGACGACGGCCGCCATGATATACCAGCGCAACTCCCTCAAGAGCGACCAAAAACTCCTCAAGTCGTTGCGGTTTAGATAAACGACGATCCCGAGCCCGACGAGACCGAGAATGGTGAAAGCGCGCCGGAGGTGCTTCATGGACGCGGCTCTCATAGCGGCTGGACTTAGAGCTTTTCGACGATATCGTGCAGCTGCGTCGTCGCCTCTTCGGGGGACACCCCCGCAGCGAACACCACGGGTTCGCCGATCCGCACCGTCACCTGGCTGTGGCGCCGGGGCCACTTCGCGTGAAGAGGCACCGTGCCGGTAAGGCCAAGCGTCTTCATGGGAACCACCGGCACTCCCAGGCTTACCGCGAGCAGGCCGATACCGTCCTTGAAGGGTTGGATCTCGCCGGTTACGCTGATGCGACCCTCGGGAGCGATGACGACATTCCACCCCTCGTCCACCAACTTGGCAATGAACTCAAGACTTGGAGTGAACGGCTCAGTGCGCCTCATGTTGAAGCCCGCATAGCAAAGCCTCGCCACGATGGCGAGGACTTTATGGTCATGCATCACGTCGTCGGCCACCGCAACCGCGAGTCGGCCGCGGATCTGAGGCGGCAGCGACTGGTAGATCACCGGGCCGTCAAAGTCGTCAGTGTGGTTGAAGATAAAAAGCGCTGGCGAGCCGAGGGCATTGAGGTTCTCCAACCCCTCGACTTTGAGATCCACCCAGATACCCAAGAGGCGGGCAATCACCGCCTCGCGGAGAAAATAACCAAGCCGCCTTGCCCATGGGTGGAACTGCCAACTGGGAATCTCCTCGAGAGGTTCGGCCACTTCAGCCTGGCCGGCAAGAGCGCGCAACTCCGCAACGGTAGTGAATTGGTTTACCTGCTCTTCGGCGATCTCCGCTCCCAGCCGATCGTCGACGAGCGCCACTACGGTCATGCGGCGCAAGGAGTCAAGTCCGAGATCGGCGAGACGTTGCGACTCTCCGATCTCAAGATCGGCATTCCCGACAACCGCACGAATCACTTCTTCAATGGGATCCTTTGCCATAGCCGCAGCGGCGCTTGGCTTAGCGACGGTCGCGCTCGGCGAGTTTG
>JAKASN010000391.1 GCA_021819025.1 Actinomycetes bacterium
CGGCCCGAATTGCCAAGGGGATGAGATGCGTTTCTGGGGAGGTGGGACTCCCAGAGAGCGTCTTTTGGGCTCGCTCCCGCGGCATTGAAATAACGCAACGCGACCGACTGGAGGTCATAGGCGTCTCGGAGATCCGTGAGGATCTCTTCCACCATCGCCTTGGAGCAGCCATAGGGGTTGATGGGTACCTTGGGGTGGGCCTCGTCGATGGGAGTGTAAGAGGGCTCGCCGTAGATGGCCGCACTCGAGGAGAAGATGAAGCGATTCACTCCGGCTTGGAGCATCGCGGTCAAAAGCGATAGCGTGGCGCCGAGGTTGTTCTGGTAATAGCGCATCGGCACCGTGGTGGACTCCCCGGCTTGAATCAGCGAGGCAAAGTGCATAACCGCATCAAAGCGAGCAGCCGCAAAGAGTTGTGCGAGGGTGCCTTGGTCCAAGAGGTTGGCGGCAACGTGGACAAAGTGATCCCGTTGGAGCACCTTTGGCGGGGGACTGGTGTCAATTGAGGTCACCTCGATACCCCGGCGCAAGAGGGATAAGGCCATATGGGAACCTATGAAGCCAGATCCGCCAGTTACGAGTATCTGCACTGGCAAAGATTATAGCTAAGCGCCCTGTTCGAGAGTGCGGTCTCGCCGGTGCGTAGTGGCATTCGCGCTTTTTTGCCACTGCCGCGCGAGACGATGTTCTCTTTAGCCAAGTATCGATCTTATGGTAAGGGAGTGTCAATGAAGGCAAATGGCGGCGCCTGAATTGGATGCTTCATAGCTCTCGGGGCGAACCGTCCCTCGCGGAAGGGCAAGTATTTCCAATGGTGAGGCGGTGGGTCCAGTCCGCTCCTCGGCGCCTAATCTTCGAGTGGGCAGATCGAAGCATCGAGGGTGCTTGGGGGCGAAGAGAGACCCCAGAGGTGTGCTTGTTGGTGAAATAGGTTTCAGCTTTGCTAGCGAGGCGCTACCGCTTGGCATTAACGGGCTGGTTGTTTAGAGGCGGTTCCCTAGAACGGTCTCGTTGCCCCCAATTGCTTGGTCAACAAAGGATCTGAAGCCATGGGGAGCGGCGCGCTCTTTGGGGTTCCAAGTGGCGCCGATGGTGATTTGTCGGCGGAGATCCCTACCGCAGGGCGGAATTACGCAGCTCCATAGAGAGCATTTTTATCCTAGTGAGTTTCGCAACGATACTCTATTTGGAATCGGCAATGGATGACAAATCGGCCCTTGGAGGCGTTATCGTACTTGGCAGATGGCGTCGCGTTGCACTTTCGGGGCGCCATATCATCACGCTGTTTGGGGACACTATCTTTGCCGGCGGAGAGGTCTTTTGTGGCCAATCAATGAAAAGCGTGGGAAATTTTTTGCGAATTTCCCCCGCGATACGAGACGATTGTGCAATAATGCGTGTTACTTCGGCATTCGCCCGAAGTATTGGGTCGTGGTCAGGTTCGCTAATCGATTCTGGGGAAGTGATAATCACAGCTGAGCCGGTGAGGGCTGTAGCCTGATCGCTTGTGCGCATTGGGGGATCAAAATGGCGCATAGCACGCGTGGCTATCTCAGCGTTGGCACGTCTGGTTGTCGGCGAGTAGCTTCGAAGTTTCTCATGGCCGTCCTGGCGATCTTGCCTTTTCTTAGCGTCGCGGCGGGGGTGGGCCAGGCCGGGGCGGCGACGTTGAGTGATCTTACCTGGAGTGGAGAGACGCTTTTCTCGACGGGACTTACCGCGCCGGATTGGTCGAATACCTCCAACTGGAGTGGCGGCACTGCGCCATCTGGAACAGTTGGGACGCTCACTTTTCCCCTACTCAACAGCACTAATTGTCCAATACCACCTTCGGCTAACCCTACCTACGCCTGCTATGACTCCAACAACGACATCTCGGGCGGGGTAAGCGCCACTGGTCTCGACTTCACCGGTGGCTCGTATGCCGTCAGCGGCTCTCTCTCCGGCGGAGGCACAAATAGTCTCTCAGTCGGCACGGGCGGAATCACCGTCGCGGGAGGGGCGAGTGCGAATCTAGAGATTGCGCCGATGCTTACCTCCAATCAGAACTGGACGGTTGGAGACGCCACCACCTCACATGCATTCCTATCGGTTCCCGGGATTTCTTCGGGCGCAACGTCTGCCCCCACGCTCGGGGTATCGCTGACGAACGGAGGTGGATTTAACTTCAGCGGTTCGAGCGATATCGGCGCCCTAACGATTACCGGTGGGTCGAGCTCGAATACGGGTTTGTCCTCGTTCAACAATGGCTTCGTCTCTCTTGCTGGGGGCTCAGCACTGAATCTTGCAGGCAGCCCTGCCACGAGTACTGGTGCTACCAGCGCCACAGATGTATCCGTGGAAGGGCCGAGCTACGGAACCGCGCCTGCGGCGACGGGTTCTCTCGCCATTTCCGGCGGGTTATTGGGACTCGGCCCCCTATCTGGCAGTTCGGCCACAGCTGCGCCAGGTATTTCCGTGACGGGAAAGTTCTCAATTAATTCAACTTCTGCGACGAGTTTTTCTGCAGTAGGAACCGGCAATGTCGCCAACACTAACTATCCCCAGCTGGCGGTATCAGGCACCGCCTCTCTTGCCGGTACCCTGGGGGTAAATTTTATCGGCCCCACTTGCCCTGCCTCGGGTACTGTCTACAACCTCATCACCGCAAGCCAAATCTCGGGTACCTTCTCCAACGCTGCTAATGGCACCACGCTGGTGCTTCCTTTGACCCCGGGACTTGGTGGATGCTCGGCCACAAACGCACTTTACGCTACCATCAATTACACCAACACCGCGGTGACCGCCACGATATTGGTGAATCCACCTGTGGCGCCGACCACCCAAGCCGCCACCGGCGTCACCCAAAGCTCAGCGACCTTAAATGGCCAGGTCGCTTACGCCACCAGCGGCGATAGCTACTACTTCGAGTACGGAACCACAACCTCATATGGGAGCCTCACCCCGACCCAGACTCTCTATACCAACTTCTCAAGTGCAGATACCGCGGTTAATTTCCCCCTCATAGGCCTCAGCGCTTCCACTAGCTACGATTATCAACTTGTCGTAAAAGACTCCAGCGGCACTCTGTTCGATGGCGGACCTCAGAGCTTTAGCACGCCGCCACCGGTAGCCCCCACTGCCACCGACACCGGCGGAGTCGCGGTCCCAGGAGGCTTGGCGACCTTTACCGGTACGCTCGACCCAAATTGTGCGACGACTACTTACGACTTTGCCTATGGTACCTCTGCGAGCACGCTAAGC
>JAKASN010000392.1 GCA_021819025.1 Actinomycetes bacterium
AGGGTAGCCAATGTCGGAATCGCGAAAGTGAGTGTTTCTCGAACCAGTGACGGCCTGGGCGGTGGAATTTCGTCCACCTTTAACCACACCAAAAATCTTCGCAGCGCGATGCTCGCGCTTTAGGCACGAGCCTGGTCAAAGTTCGCCCTTGCTTGGTAATCGCGCACGTAGCGCACTTGCACCTGGGTGGGATCCAGGGCTTCAACCACCTCAAGGAGCTCGCAAAAGTAGCCGCCAAGTCCCCCGGGAACCAGCTCGGAAAGCCTCTCCGGGGCCGCCTGAGCCACAGCGTGATCTCCGAGGCGCGCCAGTAATGGCCCCGCCGCATCTCCCACCAGCACGCATTGACCCAGAGCACGAACCCGCCGATCACACTCGGAGTTATCGAGAGTTTCACTGAATCGGCCCAGCGTGGTGAGCACATAAAAGTGCGACTGCCCCCGCCGCGCATCGGAGACCACCACGATGGGCGAGCTATTTTGACCCTCCAATTCCCGGGAGGCGCAATACCCGAGCAGCTCTTGGTGGTCGAAGACGCTCACCCGGACTCCTAGTGAGAAAGCAAGCGATTTCGCAGCCGCTACGCCGATTCTGCTTCCGGAAAAACCACCCGGTCCTACCGCAACGCACACTCTTGAGATCTCGCGCCCGACTGCGAGAGAATCCGAAAGGCTGCGCCGAAAGAAACCCCCCATTTCAGAGAGTACTTTGCGAGGCATCCAAATCTCATGTACGAGCAAGGGCTTCGCGCCTCTATAGACAGCAAAGAAAGCTTCATCGGAGACGGTATCTATTACCAGGTAGGTCTCACTGCTAAAATCCAACGCGCAGCCTCTCTCGGAATCCTTAATACCGACCCAACAGAAAGCCGATGCTCAATCCAGTTCCACGCTTCTTAGGCCGGCTTCACTTAGCCGCCTGGCCCAGGTTTGGTCGTCACCCTCAAAATTAATGACTCGGGTATCTGTCTTGGGTCCCGGGAGAAACTCTACCACTAAGGGGCACAACGCCTCGTAGAACCCGGCGGCCCGATCCCCCCATTCGATCAAGGTCACCGCATCGCCAGGTACGAGCTCGAGCATCTCGAGGTCGAAGTACGATCCCTCTTGGATACGGTAGAGATCTGCGTGAACTAGGTCAATGGTTCCGTGGTAACTGCGCACCAAAACGAAGGTCGGCGAAGTGACGCGATCTGTCACGCCAAGTCCTCGGGCGACTCCGCGGCTAAATGCCGTCATGCCCGCACCGTGTTCGCCCTGCAGTAGCACTACGTCGCCGCGAGCCAAAATAGCGCCGAGGGCGATACCCGCAGTCTCGGTCTCCTCGACAGAGTTGGTAACCAGAACCGCTAGCTTCCGATAGCTGGCCATGATCCTTTTTCGATCAGGTAGAGCTTCGCGGTCACGATGTCGGCGCGCATTGCTGTGACGGCACTAGCACCTTGTCGGAGGCCGTACGAGGGGTGAAACATCGGCATCACCACCCCAAAGCGGGAGTTGAAAAATCTTCCTCGAGCAGTAGAGATGGCAAGAGAAGGCGCAACGAGGAATCGTGCCGCCACCGCACCAAGAGCGACGATAAGATCCGGAGCGATGAGTTCGATCTGAGAGGCGAGATAAGGCGTACAAGCTTGAACCTCCGCAGGCAATGGGTTGCGGTTCCCGGGTGGCCTGCACTTGACGATATTGGCAATGTAGATCTGATCTCGGGAAATCCCCAGTTCCTCGCCCAGAAGACGATCGAGGAGCTTCCCTGAGCGACCCACAAACGGAAGGCCAGACAGATCTTCGCTTTCACCGGGACCCTCTCCTACAAACAACAGCGGGGAGCTAGGGGAACCTGAGCCAAAGACCACTTTGCTTCTGGTCTTAGAGAGCTCGCACGCCACGCAGCCCGAAGCTTCGCGCTCGAGCGCTTCAAGAGCACGAATGCGGTCTGGCAACGGGTGGCTTCGCATGATCTCAACCACCGTAATCTCCCACGATGCGACGCGGAATACGCTCGGAGATCCCGCAAAGAATTTCCCAAGTGATGGTGCCACAGCGTCTCGCCCATTCATCCGCGCCGATCGACTCCTCGCCTGAAGACCCGATTAGCACGACACGGTCACCAAGGGAGACCTCCTGATCATCACCAAGGTCCACGATTGTCTGATCCATGGTGACCATACCCGCAAGAGGAAAGCGCGTACCATTTATCAGCACCGCTCCACCACCAGCGAAGAGAGCCCGAGGAACGCCGTCAGCATAACCAACGGGAATTGTAGCAACCCTCGAACTTCTCGCAAGCGCACGGTAACGACCGTATGAAGGACGTTCAAGTGCATCAAGCTGCTGAATAAAAACCACTTTGGTAACCAAGGAAAGGGCTGGCTGAAGTTCGATGGAAGCGGTCGTTTCTCCGGGCAGATATCCATAGATGCCTAGACCCGCCCGCACTTTGTTAAATCGCGCCTCGGGGTAATTAAGTAAACCCGCGGTATTGGAGATATGCACTTGAGCTGGGTGAATTCCGCGTCCCGAGAGGCTTTGCAACGAACGATGGAATCGATCAATTTGCAACCTGGTGAATTCTATGTCTTCGCTGCTTGTCCCATCGGCAACGGCGAAATGACTCCAAATTCCTGCTAGGGAGTCGCCGACCATGGCCTCGGCAACTTCACCGAGGCCCACTGGTGAGACCCCGACGCGGTGCATGCCGGTATCCACTTTGAGATGCACCTTGAGTCGAGTATCTCCTCTTCGCGCGGCACTTGCCAGCTTGGCGCCTGCGACGCTGTAGACCGTTACAGAAATATCATGCGCTGCGGCGACCTCGAGAGCCGCGGGCGGCACCTCCGAGAGCACGAGAATTTCACCATCGATCCCTGCGCGCCGCAATTCGACCCCTTCGTCAACCATCGCCACAGCAAAGTCACGGCACCCCGCCTCGAAGAGAACTCTGGCGGTTTGGGAAGCGCCATGTCCATAGCCATCCGCCTTCACCACCGCACATAGGCGTGCCGGACTGGCCAATTCCGACAACGCACGATAGTTGCGCACCAAGGCACCCGTGTCGATCTCGGCCCATGCGGGTCGGAGCTCGGCGCTCATGTCGTTCTCCACTCAATATTGCTCTGGTGCGCAAAGTACAAAGGGCCTCGGGAGCCAATGGGGACAAACGCACCTGGAGACCAAAAGTGCTTCGACGATCGGAGTAACCTCATCGCTTCTGGGATGCGCTCG
>JAKASN010000393.1 GCA_021819025.1 Actinomycetes bacterium
GGAGGATGAAACGCTACCAACGGGTAGTCCTGAAGCAGTGGGTTGGGACCTGATCCATCCACAGGGGGATGGGCGTTGGTGATAAACGGGTTCGCAGCATGAAGCATTAGGGCGAAAAAGAATGCCGCGACAATAAGGCCAACCACCATCGTCCAAGCGAAAGCTTCATCAGGCTCGCGCCTTCGAGCACGAATTACCACCACCACCAGGTATGCACTGAGCACTGCCGCCCAAAGCAGGATCGATCCAGCAAGAGACGACCACATACCGGTGATCTGATAGAGCAAAGGGGTTTCACGCGAGGAATTTTCTGCAACGTAAACAAGAGAGAAGTCGTGAGTCAGAAGAGCGTGTTGCATTGCCACTGTGCTCACCAATGCACCTAGCCCAACGAGTACCACCATCCCTCCGGCACTGCGGATCGTGGCACGACGGTGTTGGCGGATTCCCCAGAGATATTGGAGGATTCCTCCCAACGCGCCAGCCAGCGAAATGACCAGCCCTACCGTTCCTACCAGAGCGTTCACAGTTTCTTGCCACCCACCGATGCAACGCGGTTCGGATGCGCGGCAATGTAGGTAGCCGAATGTTTTACCATGATCTGGTCAGAGAGAAATCTGTTGCCAGAAAAGTGCCCCACCAGCACTACGGGAAGATTTGGCTGAAAGAGCTCTGGCGGATTGGCGGTGTCGACGATCGATATCGTCTTGCCATCTTGGCCGAGAAGCTCAAAGTTGACACCGCCTTGCCTGTTATCGGTCACCGTATGTGGCTCAACAACGCCTTCGAGACGAAACGTGGTGGTTCCGATCGTCGCCTTCATCGCCAAGGCTTCATCGACGGTATGAAAGTAGACCAGCGAATTCCCCAAGCCCTTGAAAATGAGAAACCCCAGTGCCGCTACGATGACGAGAATCGGGAGCCACACACGCAACCTCTGGGAGCGGCGGCTCCGTCGCACGGATCGGGCATCTCGGTAAAGCTCAGCCCCACCGGAAAAGAGCTCATCGATCTTTGCTTGTTCCAACACGGCTCAGTCCTTGGGCTTTTGATGTCTCTCTTGTTCCACGGGCGCAGGTACCAAAGCGCGCTTGAGGCGAGCACCGCGCACTAAGAGCCATGCGCCATAGGCGCCGAGCGCACCTATTACTGCGCCATAACCAGCTTCTACATACCCATTCAATAAAATCACCGCACCTTGTGTTCAATTAAAGTATCGTCTCGGTCGCCGATTCCGTCGCCAAGCAGCGTGGCAATCGCACCAGAACTGATCTCACTTTCGGCGGCCCGTTCGAGCTCCCAATTTTTGAACTCTTCATCTTCAACTTGCTCTGCGAGCCGCTCCACTTGAAAACGCAACATCGTCATCCAAAAGTAGACAAAGGTAAACGCCACGAAACCTAGAAGTAGGGTCCAGGCCATAATCCCGTGGATCTTGGAATTCGTCCCAAGAGAGGCGACCGTAGCGCCCTGATGCAAGGTTCGCCACCAGACCACCGATTCATGTACAATCGGCACGTCGATAAATGCGATGAGAGCGGCAATGGCCGATCGCCTCGCCCGGGTCTCACGGCTGGTGGGGATGCGGCGTAGCGCAAGATATCCCAAGTAAAGAACAAAAAGTATTGCAGTGGTGGTAAGGCGCGCATCCCAGGTCCACCAAACTCCCCATGCAGGACGTCCCCAGATGGAACCTGTCACGAGTGTTAGTCCTGTGAACACTACTCCGACCTCCGCAGAGGCCACCGCTAGTTGGTCCCAACGTCTCGATCGGGTAGGACGCCAAAGATATAGGGCCGATGCGATCGAAGTCACCCCATATGCAAGGTAGGCGACCCATGCTACCGGCGGATGAACATATAAAAGTCTTGCCAGATTCCCTTGCACGGCGTCGGGAGGGGTAACGAACAATCCCATTACCACCGTTGCCGCCACAAGACCGAGGGCGGTAAAACCAATAATCCCACGTATGACTCGAGTGCTCACCTAAGATTAATCCTCCAGAGCGGCCCCGAAGCTGACCGCTCCCACCGCCAAAAACACCACGCTGAAAACCACCACGAGCTTCAACCAGGGGTCATATATTCCGCCATGACCCCCTGACGCGTCACTCCAACACTTGGTAGCCGCGATAACGATCGGCGCCAACAACGGCAAAACCAAAAGCGGAAGGAGGCTCTCGCCAACCTGCTCGCTACTAGCAAGTGCACCGTAGACAAGCCCTACCGAGCCAATCCCGATAGTCGCTGCAACTGCAGAGACCGTTACAAGCAGTAATGAACCAAGGTTAGCCGAAAACAACACAAAGATGCCGGCAGCGGCTGCAACCTCGAGTACTGTCATCGCCACGAACAGGGCAAGAAGCTTGCCAAAAAAGATCGCGATGGGATCGATACCCAAAAGTGCCAGCCCATCGATGGCGCCGTTATCGCGCTCCAAGCGTAACGACCTCGAGATCAGATAAAGCGACGAGAACAGCACCACTACCCAGAAGACTCCCGGTGCAATCTCCACTAGTACCTTTGCCTGCGTGTCGAGCGCGAAACCGAAGAGCAGCAACACCGCGAGAGCGAAAGGCACCACTTCGTTTAGAGCCACTTTGGACCGATACTCGATGAGGATATCCTTTTTTGCCACCGCAAGGATGTGACCGATCAAGGTTGTGCCTCCCCGACTTCTTTTGCTGAGTTCGGCTCCTGCACTGATGGAACACTTGGCCAAGTAGTTGGGACCACTTTGCCCGCAACGATCTTTAAGGTACGCGCACCACCGATAGTTGCCGCAGCATCCTCATGACTAGCCACCACTGCAACCGCGCCGTGGCGAGTCGCTTCAACGAGGACGTTATCCAAAAGCTCACGACCTTGCTGGTCAAGGCTAGAATGAGGTTCGTCAAGAAGCCAGAGGAGGGGATTCTTCATTACCATGGCACAAAGCGCGACTCTTTTTTTTTGACCAGCCGAGAGAGAGGAGACTTTTTGGGCACGCAACCTTCCTGCCACGCCAAAAAGCTCCTGGCTTGCCAAAGTGCGCTGCGCGCTAAGGCCAAGCACAGATCTCACCAGTTCGAGATTCTCGCGCACCGTCAAGTCTTCGTAGAGTTGACTCTTTCCGGTCACTAGGCCGACGTGACGACGTAGCATTCGCTCCTCGCCTGGCAAATTGAAACCTGCTACCAGGGCCTTCCCACGCGTGACCTTGGTCAA
>JAKASN010000394.1 GCA_021819025.1 Actinomycetes bacterium
AAACCGGAGTACTCCTCAGCGTCGATACCTACCGCGGCAAAGACGTTGGGGTGGACCATGCCGCACCCGCCGAGTTCGATCCAGCCCGTCATCGAACAAGTCCGACAGCCCGCCCCTTTGCATATCGTGCAAGTGACCTCGAACTCAGCGGAGGGTTCCGTGAAAGGGAAGTACGCCGGCCTCAGGCGTGAAGTGATATCGGGTCCAAAATAGGCATTGGTAAAAGCTTCGATGGTTGCCGCGAGATGGCCGAAGTTGATTCCGCGGTCTACCACCAAACCCTCGATCTGGTGGAATCCCACGGTATGGCGCGCGTCGGCTGTGTCACGACGGAACACCCGTCCCGGCATCACCGCATAGATGGGGAGTTCCGCCGCCAACATCACCCGGATCTGCACTGGGGAGGTGTGGGTACGCAACAGCATCGATTCGCTCTCACCGAGATCGAGATAGAAGCTGTCCTGTGCGTCTCTAGCGGGGTGAAATCGGGGAATGTTGAGAGCTTCGAAGTTGAACCACTCCGACTCCACTTCAGGCCCCTCTTCAACGCTAAAGCCCATACCGACAAAGGTATCCTCGAGTTCAAAGCGGGTTCGGGTGACAAGATGGGGTCGTCCCGAACCGGTGCGGCCCGCATCAAGCACCGCGCTCGGGTCGCCGACGGTGGCCGAAAGGTACGCCGCGTGTTCGCTGCGCTCAAAGCCGGGACGACGCGCCGCCACGTCGGCTTCGATAAAGTCCCGGAGTTTGTTTATCACCTCGCCCGCGATAGGCCTCAGAGAGGACTCCATAGCCCCGAGCTGTCGATAGACCCCAGCAACCACGCCTCGTTTTCCGACAAACTCCCCATGGAGCTCCTCAAGCTCGTGCGATGAAACGACCTGTTCGCTCCGCAGGCGATACTGTGCTTCGATCTCTGACAGCTGCGCAGAGAGTTTTGAGATGTCCATCACGCTCTTTTCGAAGTGTTGCTCATATCCGAAGCATTCTAATGTAGCCCAGCGCTGGCCAGAGGCTAGAGGGAGTAAATGGCGACATCGCCTCGACCTCGCGCGACCCCAGGAGCTGATGCGCCAAAACAACTTCGCCGGCGATAACGCCGATGGCAACCCTTGGCCCATCACTAAGCACCCAGGGCACTTGGTCGGAACTCCTAGGCATTTCCCCACCAAGGGGTCCCCCGCTGAATGCGGTGAGATGTGGCGGCTCTGGCCCGACTAGGCCGTGATAATCTCGCTTGATCGCTGCCGCAGTGACTCAAAGAGCAACACCGTAGCAGCCATCGAGGCATTGAGCGACTCGAGGCTCGACGCTGTTGGCACCCGTACGGAGAGATCGAGCAGCGCAAAGACTTCCGGGGAAATCCCATCCGCCTCATTTCCGATCACCAGGGCGAGAGAATTAGCCAGATCGGCTTCGCTATAGATGGTGCCACCATCGGCGCTCGCCCCGATGGCACGGTAGCCCGCCGCTTTGATCTCTGCGAGCACCACAGATGCCGATGCACCCAGATGAAGATTCACGAAGAAGATCGAACCCGCCGAAGAACGCACCACTTTGGCGTTGTAAGGATCTACCGAGCCGCTCCCAAAGACCACGTCGAGCACTCCGGCCCCGTGTGCAGATCGAATGATAGTTCCGGCGTTGCCAGGATCGCGAATCTGGTCGACAACCACAATTGGCTTGGCGTTGGCAAAGTCAATCTCTCGTGAGGCGGGCATTGAGGCGATGGCCGCGATCGGCTGGGCATTGCTGAGATCAAGCACCGGCTCTAAGACGCCTGGCTCCACTTCAAAGAGCGAGTAGCCGCTGTCAAAAGCGCGCTTGATCAGTCCCTCGTGGCCGGGGTGGAGATTGCCAGCGTAGTAGATCGCCTCGATGTCGGCTCGGGCCCGAAGGCCTGCTTCAATGGCGCGAGGACCTTCGACCACGAAGGCTTGTTCCGAACGACGATAGCTGGAGCGCTCCACCAATCTCCGCAGGCGCTTGATCTTTTCGCTACGACTGGTGAGCCTCATCGCCATCACCGCCTATCGGGGCGCAGCTCTCATCACCCAAAGGCCGCACTCGCATCGGGCCTAAGCGCCCTTTTGCTCCAGAGCGGTCTTGGCAGCGCTGGCGATCTGGGCAAAAGCCGCGGAATCCATCACGGCGAGATCGGCGAGAACCTTACGGTCGAGTTCGATCTCCGCGAGGCGCAGACCCGCAATGAGCTGCGAGTAGCTAATTCCATTGATGCGCGCTGCAGCGTTGATACGCTGAATCCATAGCTTGCGGAACTCACCCTTCTTGGCACGGCGATCCCGAAACGCATACTGCAGTGAGTGCATCACCGCTTCGTTGGCGGAGCGGAAGCTACGTGAACGGTTGCCGTAGTAGCCTTTGGCGTTCTCCAATACCGCCTTGTGATTCTTTTTTGCGTGAACTCCGCGCTTTACACGAGCCATTTGGAAATACCTTTCAAAATTTAAACTTCGGCGCCGAGTTGGCGCAAGAACCCGAGAGCCTCCCGGATTTGCCCCCAGCAACTTGGCATCGGGGCGTCCCGGATACTCTGTGGGTTAGATTCCCAGCATCCTACGTATCGTCTTTGCCTGGCCACCAGTGACTTCAGCGTCACGACCAAGGCGCCTGGTTCGCGTCGACGACTTCTTCTCCAGCAGATGCGCACGGTAAGACTTGCGCCGACGGATCTTGCCGTTGGCCGTTACCTTGAAGCGCTTCTTGGCGCCAGTATCGGTCTTCATCTTTGGCATTTGCTCTCCTTAAATCCCACAAAACATCTCAAAAACTTCTCGGGCAACCATGGCGAGGCGATCTACCCCACGCTTGCCAATCACCACACGCGTCTCACGCGAAAGGTTCCCTAACACACGACTATCCATCCGCGCACTTGCCTTCATCGGTGGTCCAACGGCACTTGGGGCCACGCCCGCGCGCGATCACACCGATAGGAAACTCAAATCACCACAGCGCGCATTCACAAAACACGCGAATCGATCAACCTACAGCTTGCGCTTGGATAAGCGCTCTCTACACTCTCAGGCAACCCGAGATCGCCGCCACTGACATGAGCTGAACCCGAATCTTCGTGCTTTAGCGACGTTGACTTCGCCGACGTGACGCGCTTTTCTGGTGCGAGCACCAAGATCATGTTCTTGCCGTCAAGCTTTGCTGCCGATTCAACTTTGGCGACCCCGGA
>JAKASN010000395.1 GCA_021819025.1 Actinomycetes bacterium
GTACCATTCGACGGGGCGGTCCTTGTCTGCGCGGGGTCGAATCGTTCTTCCGGCTTTGAGCAGTAGCCAAGTGAGGTCGCAGCTCATCGAGCCACAGTCGAGTACATGCAACTTTATTGGGGCCATGGATGCTCTCCCTTGCGACGAATTCCTCTTTTGGGAATCTTTCGGGATAGAGCTTGGCATAGTAGCATGCTACTTGTCAACACCTAAGCTAGGATTCCGAAAGATTTCGTTTTTGTCCTGCTCAGAATGTGATCACGACGCCAAGGAGTGAGATTGCCGACCTTCGAGGATCGCCTCACCATCACCGACCAACTGGTTTCTGCGCTTCGCGAAGCGATTCTTCGCGGCAAACTGGAACCTGGCAAACTCTATTCGGTCTACAAGCTTGCCGATGAGTTTGGTGTCTCGCGAACCCCAGTTCGCGAGGCGATGCTGCGCCTCGCTGACGCCGGCATGGTGAGGTTCGAGAGAAATCGTGGCTTCCGGGTGCTGCGCACCTCGGTACGCGAACTGCAAGAGGTATTTCAGCTTCGGCTCTTACTGGAAGTTCCCGCCGCTTCTCGGGCGGCGATTCGCGCTAACGACTCCCTCATTGAACAACTGGGGATCGAACTTGACGCGATGGCCGCTGCAGCTTCGGCTCACGACGAGGCGGAGTTCATGGCGCGGGATCGTGCGCTTCATGAGTTGATCCTCGCGGCCTCAGACAATAAAAAGCTCGTCGAGTCGGTGCGCTCGCTTCGCTTTGTCACCATGACTCTCGGCGCAAGCACGGTAGACCGGTCTCGGAGCCTCACCGACATACTTGCCGAGCATCGCCCGATCATTGCGGCGATCGCCGCCCACGATGGTGCCGCAGCCGCGGCCGAGATGCGCTTCCATATCATCCATACCGGCACCCTCTTGCTCAACCAGCTCGTCCGCGAAGGGCGCGATTCGGGTCATCTTGATCCAGATTGGGTCGCGGCATTCGCCACCTACGACAACCACGTGAACTAAGAGAGCTGCGCCCCTCGCTACGGTCTCAGGTGTCAGCCCGAGATTGCTTGGGCGAGTAAGACCGTGATTGTCACTGAGACGAAGCGAGGTCGAGACAGATTTTGCCCTTCCCTGGCGACCTCGCGGCAATCCCAGCGCTGACGGCACCTGAGGTTGCCTCAGGCGTTGCTCCGCGACGCGCCTCCACTCTCTACTAGGGAGATCTAGCGTTGCGCTGAGCTCGCCCGTCACTTTTTCGCTGCTGGGTGTCCTCTCGGCTCAAGATTGCCGCCTCGTTCAAGGCTTGGTGGTTGCGGCGCCGGTGGGACTGGTCTAGTGTTTGGCCATGATCGGCATTGACTTGGTGTTCATCCCAGAGTTTCAACGCCAGCTCGATATCGGTGGTGGAGCCTTTTTGGCGTCGGCGTTTCATGTCTCGGAATTGAACGACAGAGGTACCGAGCACCTGGCTGGACTCTGGGCGGCCAAGGAGGCGGTGATCAAGGCACGGGGGAACGATGGAACCCGTTTCGTCGAGGTTTTGATCAGCCACGATGAGCGCGGCGTACCCAGCGCCCGTGTCAATGGCCAGAGCTACGCGATCTCAATTGCGCATCACGGAGAATATGCGGTGGCAGTGGCGGAGAGGCTCTCTCAATGAGTTATCGGGATTTCGCTGATTACGTCGCCTCGTTAGGCGAGTATGAGCCACGCCTCGCCATGACGATGCGGCGCGGTCTGAGAATCGAGCGGATTAGCTACGGCCAACTCCAAAGGTTGGTTTACCAGAGTGCGCACTATCTCTTGGCCAGGGGAATCGGTGCGGGCGATCGCGTAATGATCATTGCCAACAATTCACCCGAGTGGGTAGAGCTGCTCTTGGCCACCCAGCTGATCGGGGCGATCCTGGTTCCAGTCGACGCGGCATCGACCCTCGACGCCGCGCTAAATTTTGTCGCCCAAACTGAACCGAAGCTTGCATTTCGTTCCAAGTTCTTGCTGCCAGAGCTCGATTCTCACCTCACGACCCTGGTTATCGAAGGCCTTGGGTTCGCTATCGCCGACTTCAGCGCGACAGCTCCGCAAGGAACTCGGTTGGACGACTGCGATGCTGTGGTGGTGTTCACCTCTGGCACCACCGCGGCGCCTAAGGGCGTCACCTTGACCCAGTCAAATCTCCTTGCCAATGTCACAGGTGTACAGAGCGCACTGGAGATCAGCCCCAATTGGCGCCTTCTGTCGGTTCTTCCTCTTTCGCATACCTACGAACTGACCGGGGGGTGTCTCGCGCCGCTTTCGCGGGGAGCGGCACTTTTTTATCTCGAGCATGTCACACCGCGGGCGATCGCCAAAGCGCTGCTTGACTACCATATCACCACAGTTATTGCCATTCCGGAACTCCTGGTGATCATGTTGGATTCCATCGATCGCAGCGCGGAAAAAGAGGGGAAGGCGGGCACCCTGCACCGCGCGATGCGCATTGGTGCGCCGCTGCCGTTCTCGGCGCGCCGCCTCCTTTTTCATAGCGTTCATCGCCGACTGGGAGGCGAGCTCGATCTCGTCGTCACCGGTGGAGCGCCGATTCCCATTGAGGTTGCCAGGGCATGGGAGACGATGGGCGTAAGAGTTGTGCAGGGCTACGGCCTCACCGAAACCTCACCGATCCTCACGGTGAACCGCCTTGAGGCACGACGACTCGATAGTCCGGGACGGCCACTAGACAACGTGGAGCTGCGCATTGGCGCCGACGGAGAGATTCAGGCTAGGGGCCCGAGCATTTTCAAAAGATATTGGCACAACCAAGAGGCTACCCAAGCGGCTTTCACCGATGATGGCTGGTTCAAGACTGGAGACGTCGGTGCCCTTGAGGACGGTTGGCTCAAGATTCGGGGTCGGCTCAAGTTCGCCATCGTGCTTGCCAGTGGGTTGAAAGTCTTCCCGGAGGACATCGAAGTTATCGCGGCTCACGATCTGGTCTTCAAGGAGATCTGCGCAGTGGGGGTGAAGTCCGGGGCCGGGGAAGAGGTGCAGCTTGTGGTGGTGAGCGACGCGGACGATAAGGCGGTTGAGAGAGCCATTGCCGACCTCAATGGCCAGTTGGGGTCGTTTCAACATATTGCCGCATGGAGGCGCTGGCCCGACGCGAGCTTTCCCCGCACCCGGCTTATGAAGATCGATCGAAAGGTGGTTTGGGAA
>JAKASN010000396.1 GCA_021819025.1 Actinomycetes bacterium
GTGACCGAGCGACTGAAGTACCGCTGTGGGGATGCTATCGCGCCCTGAACTAGCCAGGCGTCAGGAGTGTCAACGTCCGCTTCAGCGGGTTCCCTCTTGGCCGGAAGGTAAAACTCCGTTACCGCCGCCTCCAATGCAACATGGATCGATGCGCTGGCTTCTATCGCCCGCGCCATGGAGAGCTTTCCGCGAGCATGGGCCGAATGCGCCAAGTGGCGAGTCGCCAAGGTAACCCTTTATGGGATGTCATGGGAGTTTTGTGCATGCTTGCACCCTGATCCGAGGGGTGGCCCCGAAGTCTTTACGGTCGGCCAGATTGAAGATGGCTGCCGGTGCACTAAGCAATGGAGCAACAAGAGCCTTTGCGCATGGCGATTCTTGGTAGACAAACGCCGCCATGGACGCCTCAACGCCCGTGAGAGCGTCTTTGAGAAGAACTGGCGCCCGTTGGTGCGCCGAAGGCGTGCCTGAGATCTCCAAACGCCCCTTGCCGATCAACGACTCCCTCCTCTGTGCTCACCGGCGTCACCCGAATCGACGCGGGCCGCCTTGCTGGACGACCAACATACGAACGCTATCTTACGTAATGCGCATCATATCATATCCCCCTGCGATGCCAAATTTGAGTCAGATTCCCTTGACTCCGCGGGTTCCCTTATGTCAGGCATCGAGGTTGATGCGGGCGACTGGTGCATCGTGATGGGGATGGAGGCGCCCTCTTCAATGCGACCGGAGAAGATATTGCACTCTCAAAGATCTGAGAATGCTGAGCTAGGACTCTCGCAGCCGAGACACTCACGGGCGACCTCCACCCGCCAGGATCGCGGTCGGTGCCATTGAGGTGGCGGCCAAGATTGGCAGCCGGGTGCACGCAACGAAGAGGAACGGCACGGCGGACCCCACAGCTACTGCGGCCAAAAAACCCAGCAAGTTTGACCTTAGGGCTGATGGCGAGTCGCATGGCACGCGCTAGCAGGTTGAAGATCAGCTGCGCCAGACAAAGCACGCCGATGAGGGCTTCGATGCGGTGATTGTGCTGTGGAACTCCACAGATGTTAAACTAGACGAAGTAGAGTTCATGTATACTAGTTCGTACGAAAGGCGCCGTGGAAGCGACAAAAGATCTGCTTGGAGCGCCGTTAGAGAGGGAGCGATCAGAGTGCTGGCTGGAAAACGGCTTGTCATCAGCGGGATAGCCACTGGGGATAGCATTGCTGCCGCGGTCGCCGAGCGGGCCCTTCTGGCTGGTGCAGAGGTCTTGGTGGCCGCGTATCCGAGAGACGTGACTGCGGCGCAGGCCGTGGTTGCTGCCTTCCCGAGACCAGCAGAAGTGATCGCAGTGGATGCGACAAGCGAGGGCGATCTGGCTGCCCTAGAAGAAGAAGTGCGCCACCGTTGGGGACATTTGGACGGGATGCTGCACGCGATCGCTTTCGCCCCGCAGGCTGCTCTCGGCGGACTCATGGACGTCCCTTCCGCCGACGTGGAGATGGCGATACGTACGAGCGTCTGGACTTATGCCGCGTTCGGTCGGCTGCTTCACCGATTGGCACCGCCTGAAGGTGCGAGCCTGGTCGGCCTGGATTTTGATAGCGGCCGTGCATGGCCCGTGTACAACTGGATGGGGCCGTGCAAGGCCGCTTTGCGTTCCCTCAACGGCTATCTGGCGCGTGACCTGGGTGAGATACGCGTGCGCGCGAACCTGGTTGCCGCTGGGCCGCTTCGGACCCGGGCAGCTTCGGGCATTCCCGATTTCGAGGTGCTCGTGGATAGCTGGGACCGCCAGGCGCCCTTGGTCTGGGATCCGTCGGATCCGTCCGTCGTGGCCGACGCCGTCTGTTTTCTGCTGTCGGATCTCGCGCGATCGATCAGCGGGGAAGTGCTCCATGTCGATGGCGGCTTTCACGCCATGGCTACCTGCTTACGTCAACCCTTGGCATGAGCCCCCCTACCCATGCCAGGTGAGGTGGCGCTGGTCTGCCAAGTGGGTAACTCCGCGGCTCGTGATGAGTTGGCCCGGGCAGTGGCGCTTCTTGAGCGATGGCGAAGCTGCCGCTCGAGACGGATCTCGTTATCGTCTTAGCGCCCGGCCCGGGATCGCTTCAGGTAAGCGTTTTTCACGAGATCGGCGACGATTGGTTGAGCTGTGGTGACTATTCCCATTTTCCTGAGGGGGATAGTTTCCATTCGCTCTGGGGTCTTGGGTAGCCCGTAGTTGCAATTGTTTGAATTGGTTCGAACCCTTGCTGATCTCCCGAGGTGCTAGTTCGAGTCGCTACTATGCCACTTTCCCGGGAGTTACCGGGATTGGGCAACAGCCAGAGCCCCAGCGGCGCGGCGTTATGGGGTCGGGGAGATCCACCGTCAAAGGTAGCCGATTTCATCTTCCAGCGGACGGGTTTGTGACTGGGAGCACGCTATCGCGCGACTTGCAAGGTACTAAGATACGTTCTAGAATTCATGATGAAGGATTCGTAAATTGTCTGAGAAGGTGGTGTCCCTCGTGGGAAGTGAATGGGCTGGGTCTGTCAGGAGGAGCAGGTGACGCGGGTACTTGAGGCGCCGCACCGTAATGGTGTGATCTTCACACCGGCCGCTGGGGTGATCATTTTTGGCGTCGGTGGAGGAACCGAGCACGATGCTTGTCAACTGTGGCAGCCTTCGAGCGGGTCTCGTCAATGGCGGCCTTGGCCGCAATTGCCACCAAGATCGTCGCTGTTTGAGGCTGGCTTGGCTCGATGGCATCGACGCGGTTCGAGGACTCAATTAAAAGACAGATGCTTTAGCTTCACCCTCCTTTGTGCCGTCGACGAATCTGTGGCGCGGATGTGGCCGGGGGTACCGAGCTCAGGTCATGCCGAGATAAGGGCGAGCTGGTGACGGACTTGGTTCTCGTACGCCACGGGGAGACGGTCTGGCATCCGGAGAACCGCTACGCTGGCCGCAGCGACGTCGCCCTCACAGAGTTGGGCCGTAACCAGGCGGGGACTCTCGCCCGATGGGCGGCGACAGCGGACCTCGATGCCCTCTGGTGCTCGGAGCTCCGACGTGCCCGGGAAACCGCCGCGCCGTGCGCCGAGGCGACCGGTCTCACGCCGAGGGTCGACCCCAGACTGAACGAGGTTGACTTCGGGCACGGAGAGGGCCTCACCGCCTCGGGGCTGCGCCAGCGCTTTCCC
>JAKASN010000397.1 GCA_021819025.1 Actinomycetes bacterium
GAAGATGCTTTAGTGTCGGCAAACAGCTTCCGCGAGGGTGCTCGGTCGATTGGCAACCTCGCCGGACCCGCCTTTGGGGGAGTGACGACTGCCCTAGCTGGTCCCGCTGTCGCACTCGGGATCGTCGCCGCGCTCTATTTGGCGTCGGGGGCATGGCTCTTGAGAATGCGATTTATCCAGACCAAGGAACTGGTATCTTCGTCGTTTTTGCATGACCTCAAAACCGGCTATCGCGAAGTTCGCTCCCAAGCTTGGTGCTGGATCACCATCGTGGTCTACTCATTTATGCACTTGTTGGTCTTTGGGCCTCTAGTCGTGCTAGGGCCGGTCATCGCCAAAGCCCACCTCGGCGGCGCAGCCACATGGGGTGTGCTCTTGGCATTCGAAGGTGCCGGAGGAATTCTTGGTGCGATAATTGCATCGAAGATCAAACTACGTAGGCCGATTTGGACCTCGAGTCTTATCGTGCTCGCTGGCGCACCAGCTTTTTTCCTCCTCGCGCTCGCAGCGCCGCCAATAATACTGGCGCCAGCCATCGCAGCGCTCGGTCTCGGCTTCGCTTTTGTCGGCATCAATTGGGAAACCGCGCTGCAAAACAACTTCCCCATTGAAGCTCTCTCCAGAGTCTCCGCCTATGACATTTTCGGCTCGGTAGCGCTTTATCCATTCGGACAAGTGTTAGGAGGAGCTGCAACACGTTTTGTCGCCCCGGCCACGGCGGTAATGATCGCCGGTGTCGCTCTCGTAGCGCTCTCGCTATTTTTGATCGTCAATAGGTCGATCTATCGCCTCCTGGGACCTAACTCTCTTGGAGAGAGCGGCAATTGGACTTAGGCAAGCTTGAGGGGAGCAAGCGAGAGGATAAGTACCTTTTGGCCAAAGCCCGGGAACCGCACCGTGACGGTGGTCTTATCCCCGCTACCCTCCATGGCGGATACGAATCCTTCCCCCCAGCTCGAATGAACGACTCTCGCGCCGATTCTCAGCTGATCCGGGCGCAGTCTCGGCGACTCGGAGCGGCTATCGGTCTGCTTGGGGGTTTCGTCGAGGCCGTACATGCGCATGGTGGTGCGGTTAAACCCGCTCGCTGAACTGTAGGACGATCCCGAGTATCCGGCCTCTCTGCGATTCTCGAAACTACGGCGCTCAGACAGGTCGACAAAGAGCTCAGAAGGAATCTCGTCGAGAAATCGACTCGGAATCGCGGAGGTAGCTTCTCCAAACTGGCTTCGCATCAGCGCTCTCGTGAGATAAAGCACTTCGCGCGCCCGCGTCACCCCGACGTAGCATAGACGTCGCTCCTCCTCGAGGTCCTTGGGTTCATAGAGCGAGCGCGAGTGGGGGAATAGCCCGTCTTCGAGCGCAGCGATAAAGACCACCGGGTACTCGAGGCCTTTGGCAGTATGGATTGTCATTAAGGTGACGACGTCGTCTCCGGGCAATTGATCCGCTTGGGCGACAAGAGCCGTGGCGTCGAGGAAGTCCGCGAGGGTCTCATAATCCGATGCCACCGAAACCAGCTCGGAGATATTGTCGACTCGGGAAAGCCCCTCTATGGAGGTATCGGTGTCGAGTTCCTCCCCATAACCACTCTCAGCGAGCAGCGCCTCAATCAGCGCACCGGGAGCGATGGACCCGCTCAGCAAGGCACTCAACTTTGCGTACAAAGCGAGAAACTCATCGACTCCGTGTCCGGCCCTGCCGCTGACTCCGGCGGCCCCATGCTCGGCGAGTGCTTCGAACAACGTGATTCGCCGCTCCTGCGCAAAAGCGACCACCTTGGCGACGCTCGCTTCGCCCACCCCTCGCTTGGGGACATTTACGACACGCCGGATTGCTATTTCGTCATTGGGATTGACGAGAAGGCGGAGATAGGCCATCACGTCACGAACTTCGCGCCGGTCGTAAAAGCGCGTGCCTCCCACGACGCGATAGGGAATGCCCCGGCGGATCAGTGCCTCTTCGATGGCGCGGCTGTGGGAGTTGATGCGATAGAAGACGGCAAAGTCCGCAAAGGGGCGAGCGGAGTCGACCTTTTCGCGGTAGATCTGGGAGGCGATAAAGTTGGCCTCTTCTCGGTCGTCATCGCCGACAAAGAGGCGGATCTTCTCTCCCTCGCCCAACTCGCTCCACAGCTCTTTGGGCTCGCGCATGCTGTTGTTTCCGATGATGGCATTGGCTGCCGCGAGGATGTTTTGCGTAGAGCGGTAATTCTGCTCGAGCTTTATCACCGCAACGTCGTCAAAGGCTTTTTCGAATTCGAGAATGTTGCGAATGTCCGCGCCCCGAAATCCATAGACGCTCTGGTCGGAATCTCCCACCACGAAGACGTTGCGGCTACGAGAACCCAGCTTGACCACCAGGGCATTCTGGGCATGATTAGTATCTTGATACTCATCTACCAACAAATGGATAAAGCGGCGCTGGTAATACTCCAGTACCAAGGGGGCTTCATCGAAGAGCTGGTTGGTCCGCGAAATCAAATCGTCGAAATCCATGGCATTGGCGGCCTCGAGACGCGCTTGATAGAGCTTGTATACCTCTGCCACTTTGCGTTCGAGGATGTGGAAAGCTCTCGAAGCCAGCTCGTCGGGACTTACCAACTCCGCCTTTGCCGCAGAGATCGACGCGGCGACCTTCTTGGGGGGAAAGCGCTTGGAATCCAGCCCGAGGCTCGCGGTGATCAGCGAGACCAACTTCTCAGAGTCCCCCTGGTCGTATATGACAAAGTTGCGGTTGAAGCCGATGGCATCTCCATGGGAGCGCAGGATACGCACGCACGCGGAGTGGAACGTCGAAACCCACATGCTCGAGGCAACCGGGCCAACCAGGTCCGCGACACGCGACTTCATCTCCGCAGCTGCCTTGTTGGTGAAGGTGATGGCCAGAATGGAACCCGGCGCCACGCCCATTTCGGAGATGAGATAGGCAATTCGCCGCGTCAGCACCCGCGTTTTTCCCGAACCAGCGCCCGCAATCACCAATAGCGGACCACCCTCGTGGGTAACTGCCGCAGCCTGGGGAGGATTCAATCCACCAAGGAGATGAGCGCCGCCAGAGTCAAACTTCAATTGCACCAACCCAAATCAAAATCCCGCCCCTACTCCCACTCAATGGTTGCGGGCGGCTTAGATGTTATGTCATAAACCACCCTATTTACTCCAGGTACCTCGGC
>JAKASN010000398.1 GCA_021819025.1 Actinomycetes bacterium
AGCCAGGCAATCCGAGGCAGACTGGGCAAATATTGGTGTTGGGGTCAGAACCAAACTGGTTGCGGCAACCGCAGAAGAGCTTGGTGACGGTGCGCAATTCGCAGTGCACTTCAAGGCCAACGGTAACGAGATAGCCATCCTCAAGAGACAAGATCGGTCCCTTCACCGGTTCGAAAGTCAACGGTCTTCACTTTTCCTCTCACGGCTAACTCGCCTTTCGCCAAATGGGAAGCGACGGCGCGATGGCCGCTTGCTCAAGGGCAAGAGCCACCTTGAACATCACCCTCTCAGCCAGCGCCGGAGCAAGCACCTGGATGCCTACGGGCAATCCGTCTTCTCCCGCGCCGAAGGGTACACTCATTGCGGGGTGCCCGGCAAGATTCGACGGTATCGTACACACGTCGGACATATACATTGACAAGGGATCAGAGCGATCACCAAAGCTGAATGCCACCGACGGCGAGGTAGGAGAGATCAGTACATCAAAACGTTCATAAGCTTCTGCAAAGCCATTGACGATCAAGGTGCGCACTTGTTGAGCTTTACCGTAGAGAGCGTCATAGTATCCCGCAGAAAGTGCATAGGTACCGAGCATGATCCGTCGCTTGACCTCGGTGCCGAATCCCGCCGCACGGGTCTTCTCATAAGTCTCGGTAATGTCGGCGCCTTCAACTCGAAGTCCGAAACGCACCCCGTCGAAGCGTGCAAGATTTGAAGACGCCTCTGCGGGTGCGATGAGGTAATAAGCCGAAAGGCCAAATCGCGTCGCTGGGATCGAAACCGTCTCGACACTGGCGCCGGCCTCTTTGAGGGCCTGCACCGCAGCTTCGAGGACCACTGCGACGCCAGTTGAAATCCCCTCGGTCATCTCCGCGATCACCCCGACGCGAAGTCCGCGCACATCTCCATGAATTCCCGCGGAGTCAAACCGGCTCTCAGCGATGCTGGTGGAATCGAGCGGATCATGACCAGCTATCGCCGAAAGCAGCATCGCGGCATCTCCAACGCTGCGGGCAAATGGTCCGATCTGATCCAATGATGAGGCAAAGGCGATGAGACCGTAGCGGCTCACCAAACCATAAGTTGGCTTCATTCCCACCACTCCGCAAAGCGAGGCCGGTTGGCGAATCGATCCCCCGGTGTCAGATCCCAAAGCGAGAGGCGCGAAGTGCGCCGCTACTGCGGCGGCGCTCCCGCCGGAGGAACCGCCGGGAACCCGCGCCGGGTCAATGGGGTTGCGAGTGGGGAAATACCCCGAGTTCTCCGTCGAGGAACCCATCGCGAACTCGTCCAAGTTGGTCTTGCCGATGGGAATCGCACCCGCGGAGACGAGCCGCTCGATAACCGTAGCGGTGTACGGAGGCTTCCAGCCCTGAAGAATCTTAGACCCGCAGGTAGTTTCGACGCCACGAAGCACCATGTTGTCCTTGAGCGCGACGGGCACTCCAGCGAGGGGCCCAAGCTCCTCGCCATGCGCCCTTTTGGCGTCGATAGCGTCAGCACCTTGGAGTGCACTCTCTGAGAGAAGCAGAAGAAATGCCGAAACCGAGGCGTCGTGTGCGGAGATTTCCGCAAGATGCGCTTCGGTCACTTCGCGCGCTGAAAGTGCTCCAGAACGCACTGCTGTGGCGATATCGGCTGCTCCTAGATCGACGATTTTCATTCTCTCAGCCCTCTCCGAGGATCCGGGGCACCGAAAACATATTCGCCTCGGCGCGTGGCGCCGCAGCGAGCACTTCGCTACGATCGAGCGATGGAACCACTTCGTCGGCCCGGGTGATGTTCTTGACCGCGACGGCGTGCCGGGTCGGTTCGACCGAAGCAATGTCGAGCGCGGCAATGTCACGCGCGTGGGTGAGGATCGCCGAAAGCTGGCGCGCATACATGGTAGCCTCATCGTCGGAGATCGCGAGACGCGCAAGATGGGCAACATGGCGCGTCTCTTCCACAGAGATTTCTTCGGTTGACATGAGCTATAGCCTAGGCCGCAGACCAACGAGCACGTGTTTCACTCCGCGAGGTGACGTCGGAGAAATTCCAGCATCCCCAAGTTGACGATCTCCTTGTCGAAATCCAGCGTCGCGACGTGAAACGAGCGCTCAAGCATGACCCGAGTCACGTCACTCAGGCTCTTCTCGAGATAGTCGCCATTTTCCGGCAAAACCACGTGGTCGGTTACCGAATTAAAAAGCAGCGTGGGCGTGTTCAGACCTACCACCTTGGGCGCCAAAAGCTCGGTGGCTTCATAAAGGGAGCGTGCGGCCCGTATCGGGACGCCGTCGTAGGAAGCTTCGCCCACCTCAGGGTCGGCGATGTCGGATCCGATTGCCGGCGCGATCTCAATCCCGGCGGCAATGGCTTGATCGATGATATCCAAGAACGACGGTGCTGGCGTCAGTACAAGGGGATTGATAAGTACCATGCCGGACACGCGCGGATCCACCAAGGCTAAATCGAGCGCCAGTGTACCCCCCATGGAGATCGCGACGACGGTTGTCTCTTCGCCATTAGGACTAAGGCGGTCAATGGCGCGCTTCACGTCTTCAAAATAGTCGCCATAGCGCGTAGGAACCATGTCCTCAAGCTTGGTTCCGTGCCCGGCAAGCAGTGGCACCTCGACACTGTATCCGGCCTCAATGGCACTCACATACTGGGGCACTAGCGTCTGAGGCGATCCAGTGAACCCGTGGATGAAGAGAACCCTCTTCTTGCCAGGAGCACCAGCGTGGCTTACAGCCTGGCGGAGGTCTTCAGGGAGGACAAAACTCACAGCACACTCCAATTTCGCAATTCACCCGCTGAATCATTGCGCCAGCGAGACTTTCAATTAATTGAAGCTATCACCACATCGGGATCCTCACGCTCGCTTCCGGCGTCGAGACAGCCTGGCACCTGTGGTCACTAGCCCCGAGCAGCGGTCCTCCCGAGAGCTTCGCAGGCACACATTCACTTGCCGACTCGTGTTGAGACAAGCTGGGTAACTTCGCTTGCGACCCTGGGCTCCCCTGCTCATCGTCCCGGCCACCTTTGCGGATGGATGATGAGATGAATATGAGACCGATGTCACCTGGGCACGGTCCTTTCGTCTCTGTCAAATTGGTTGTATTTGCCAAATACTTTCCTTAGTTCGCAAGTACTGCGGGTAGATGGTTCGAAAAGAATCCTTGCGACCCAA
>JAKASN010000399.1 GCA_021819025.1 Actinomycetes bacterium
GCAGAGCTGTTGACAGCGACTCCAACTTTGATACCTCCGCGATGCCAGCGCGAACATTGCGTCAAGGCCGTCTCGAGAACCCAGGATGTCAAGGGACGCATCAGCTCGGTCTGTTCCGCCAAAGGCATAAAATCCGCCGGGCCAATTAACCCGAGCTTGGGATGGTTCCAGCGCAACAACGCCTCGAGTCCGTCGACCCGATTACTCGCCAAATCGACCTTGGGCTGATATACCAAGTAAAGCTGATCGGTTCCAATTGCACGACGCAGGTCAGCGAGGAGCGAGAATCTTCCCGCCTGGAACTTCTCATGATCTCCCTGATAGATAACGATTCCGGCCCGAGATTGCTTGGCGCGAAAGAGCGCTACATCGGCTCTACGAATCAAATCGGTATCGCTTGAGCCGTGCTCAGGAAATATAGCCACCCCCATGGTCCCGCTCACAACTACCGGACAGCCGACCACATCGAGCGGCTCGCTCAACTTGTGCCTGAGCCGACGTGCAATTGCCTCGATGTCGCTCACGGACTTCACGTCAAAGGCGAGGAAGCCAAATTCATCACCACCGAGTCGCGCCACCAAATCACTCGGACGTTTGCTCGCCTCGAGACGGCCCGCCACCGCGCGAAGCGTTGCGTCTCCGGCGTTGGCCCCAAGCTTGTCGTTTATCGCGCTAAAGCCATCAAGGTCGATGAGAAGAACCGCAAACTTGAAGTTCCGCCTGATTCCCTCTTGCACATAAGCGTCGATTTGGCGCTCAAAGCTCGCGCGGTTGGCGAGATTAGTGAGCGGATCTAGACTCCGAGCACGATTCGACTCAAGGGCGTGCTTGGCCCCAAGCTGCACCGCGAGTGCAACCGCCACCGCAATGGGCATAAACACCCATCCTTCGAGGTCAAGCGCAACTACGAGCACCCCCAAAAGAAGCAGCACTGAGTCGGCAGCCAGAGTCTCAGTAGCGTCACGTCGCAAGCCCAGCACAAGAGAGGAGCCCCGTGCGTGCGACCAATATACCGAACGCAAAGCCCCAGAGGTGAGCGCGGTAGCTTCAGCAGCCACAATAAGGCCCAAGACGTCCATCCGCTCGAAAGTGCCGGTCACCGCGAAGCCTCGGTAAATCCCAAAAAGGTGCAATACAGTAGCCCCAACCGCAAGCGAAACCGAAACCGAAAGGCCCGAATACCACGCCGTTACCATCTGCTTTCGTTTTGCCAACTCCACGGCGGTTCTAAGTGCCCCCACCACCACGAGCAAGAGAGTCGACGGAGCGAGAAGGAGCATCGCAAAAAGAAAGGTCCACGATTCGGTGTCTATAGGGCGGAGACCGTCGGAACGATCTGACCAAGCTCCAAGAGCCTCTGAGGCAACAAAAGCCAGAAAAAAGATCACAAAGCGCAATGGCGTCAAACTGAGCAAGGCACTGGTCGCCCAGTGACGGTCCAGGGCCGCGAAACCGAGGAGCACCAGGGCCGAGAAGACAGTGGCGGAGAAGATGAAACCGTGGCGTTGGCTATTTCTCGGTTCGCTCATCATGCCCTATGGATCCGCTAGGTTGTCTCACACGCCCTCGCACAGTCGAACTTCGCCGCAAATAGTGACGCAACTTCTCTCTGTGTGGTTTAGCACAGCTTTTGCCAGAATACAGGCTAAAAAGCCAAAACTCACAAACAAGTAATTACGATTGTGAGATTCTTATCCTTATGCCCCGGCGCCCTGTGGTGAGCCATAGGAGACGAAAAGCCTATCGGAAGGCGCCACCGCGCTGATGAGGCCGCCCACTACGACACGTATGTCGTAGATTCCCCCAGCGACCAGACCGGTCGGCACATAGATATTCGCCTGACTTCCACTCCATGAAAACCCGCTGGTAACGGTGATCGCCGAAGGAGCGGTACCATTTGACGGACACAGCAACGCCTCGGTAATCGGAACCTGTGTTGTTCCTGCGTAGCGGCCCAAATTCGTGCCAGTGAGATGCACACTCGCCGCAGAGGAATAGGCAGACTCAACCGGACTTACAACCTGGGCAATCGTAGGAGTGAGCGAATCTGCAACGCTCCCTGGGCTCAAACAATTAAATTGCACCGCAATCGGAAGTGCCGTGGTGGTGGTGGTAGGTGCAACGGTGGTGGGTGCAACGGTGGTGGGCGCAATGGTGGTAGGTGCGAGGGTGGTAGGTGCGAGGGTGGTAGGTGCGAGGGTGGCGGCGGTGGTCTCGTTTGAAGCTGCCTTGGCTTGAGCCAGCGTCGATACGGTAGGGCTTTCGGAGTTCGAACGGCCAACCATCACGACTGCCAGGGTTACGAGCAGTGCAACAAAAATTGCCACACTGCTCGCGATTGCGGCCCTCGTTCGAAAAACTCTCAGGACAATTCAGCTCCCGCGCCATAAAACTCTCTCGAGGTCGAGCTGCGACCACGGCACGACCCCGATAGAGACTACCTTAGCAGGGACTTCTCACTCTAAGTGAAATAATACTAAAGTTTTCTCGCGATTGAGCCGATAATAGCTCTCCCAAAAGCGTCACATCGCACGCGAGCAGCGCACTTCACCTCATCGTTTCAGGGAACTTCAATCCCAAATGCTTTCGTCATAGGGTCGCTGTCGCTTAGGAGCAGCGTCAACTTTCCATACCATCACTCTTCGGCGAAAGTAGCACACCTCTTGTCCATGTTGGTTGAGTCCCTTGGTCTCTACCACCACAATGCCACGATCTGGCTTGGAGCGAGACTCGATTCTCTCAAGTACCCGAGTCTCGGCATAAATGGTATCGCCGTGAAAGGTGGGGAATTTATGGATCAGAGACTCGATCTCAAGATTTGCGATTGCGGCACCAGAAACGTCTGGAACGGACATCCCCAAAACGAGCGAGTACACGAGGTTCCCAACCACGACGTTCTTCTTTTGTACCGTCTCGTGCTCGGCATAGTAAACGTTGGTATGTAAAGGATGATGGTTCATGGTGATCATACAAAAAAGATGGTCATCTGCTTCGGTAATGGTCTTACCCGGCCAGTGCCGGTAAATGTCCCCTGGGGCAAAGTCTTCGAAATAGCGACCAAAAGGTCGCTCAAAAGTGGCCATGGCTAGGACTCTACAATCCGTAGCCCCGGTGGTGGCGTTACCACTGGCATGGCGCGAGTCGCGAAGCCCGCCGACCAGTGG
>JAKASN010000400.1 GCA_021819025.1 Actinomycetes bacterium
GGAGATGTTCCTCTGCGCGAACCACGTGGGTGATTCCCATATCGATATCGTCCACCACATTGGCGAGCACAAAGAGCGGGGCCCCGTTGGATTTAACGAGGATGAAGTCCTCTATGTTGGCATGGTCGAAAACCACTTCCCCTCTCACCAAATCGACAAAGCGCGTAGATCCTGGCAGCGGGACGCGAAACCGCATGGCGCCTCCACTCTCGGGTCCAAGTCCGCGATCACGACAAAAATTGTCGTAGCCGGGCTTAGTTGCTGCGGCTCTATTGCGCGCATCCACTTCGTCACGGGTGCAGACGCAGTAGTATGCCTGACCGGAGGCGTACAATCGATCGGCTGCCGAAGTATAAAGCGAGAGCCTTTCGCTTTGGCGATAGGGCCCCTCATCCCAAGTAATACCCAGCCACGTGAGAGCGTCGCAAATCCCATCCACCCACTCTTCGCGGTTTCGCTCGGCGTCAGTATCCTCTATGCGCAGCACAAAGGTTCCGCCAGCCTGTCTTGCTAGCATCCAGTTGTAGAAGGCGGTTCGCGCGCCTCCAACGTGAAAATATCCTGTCGGAGATGGTGCAAATCGAACTTTCATGACCCAATTTTCGGCTCTTTGCCCGCCAGGAGCCCCGTCAGGGGCACGCGTTCGAGCTCATGTTGATACCCCTACACCCTATTTGCGCCAAGCGAGATTGCAATCGCCAACCACCTTGTGCCACGGGCATATAATTGGTGAGGGTCGCGTTGGAGCTATGCGTGCCGGATCCGGGCTCTCGGAGCGATTGATCCGCGAATGCGACGGAAATTCGGTGTAATTCTTAGGAGGAACTCTTGGCAGGATCGATTTTGGGAACTCGGGTGACGCGAGTGGAAGACAAAAACCTTCTCCTCGGCAAAGCAACGTACGTGGACAACTTCGAGTTCCCAGGCGCGCTTCATTGTCATTTCGTCCGCTCGACAGTGGCGAGGGCCCGCATCGTCTCCATCGATGTCTCAGCGGCAAAGTCGTATCCGGGAGTCTCCTCGGTCTGGCTCGACGAGGACCTCGGCACCGGAGCTTTTATGATCTTTTTCGCCCTCAACCCCAACCTGCTGCGCCGGGCCCTCGCGCGCGGGGAGGTCAACTTTGTCGGTGAACCTATTGTCATGATTGTGGCAGAAACCCGAGAAATTGCCGCGGACGCCGCCGAAAAAGTCGTCATTGAATATCAAGAACTCCCTCCTGTGGTGGATCTCGAGCACGCCTTCGATCCAGGCGCTCCGCAACTTGACGCCAAGGTGCCTCGCAACCTAGCTGCATCGGTGGTGGCGGGCAACGACTCTGACCCCTTAGCTGGATCAGACGTAGTGGTTCGCGCCCGAATTGAGAATCAACGTATGGCGGTAGTGCCGATGGAACCAAGCTCCATCGCGGTTCTTCCCGGGCAAAACGGCGGTCCTCATACCGTCTACGTGTCGACGCAGATGCCACACTTCCTTCATACCAAGCTCTCCTCGATACTGGGGATCACCCCAGCTGAGATGCGGGTTATCTCGCCCAATGTTGGGGGCGGATTCGGTGGCAAGGCTGGGGTGACGGCAGAGTACGTTGCCGTCGCGGCCGCCGCTTTGAAGTCCGGCACCGCGCTGCGATGGATCGAGAGTCGCGAGGAAAATATTCTTAACATGCAGGGTCGCGCCCAAGTGCAATTCGTGGAGCTTGGACTCAAGACTGACGGCACCATCGTTGGCATGCAGGCTCGAATGATCGGAGATGCGGGTGCCTACGGCGGATTCGGTGGAGGGCTGGTGGTTGGTTCGACGAAGTCGATGGCCCAAGGTGTCTATCGAATCCCGAAGATCTCGTTCGTGGCAGCGGTGGCCTCTACAAACACTTCGCCCGTGGGTGCGCTGCGCGGAGCCGGAAGACCCGAAGCCACAGCATTCTTGGAGCGCATCATCGATCTTGGGGCGGCAACACTCGGGATCGACCCGGTGGAGATGCGCCGTAAAAACCTTCTTGCCAACGACATCTTCCCTTACAAAACGCTCATGGGTCCAACTTATGACTCTGGGAACTACTCCGCGGCCCTAGACCGCGCCCTGGAGATCGCCGATTACTCTTCGCTCAGGGCAGAACAAGCCCGACGCAGGCTCAACAAAGACAAGGTCGAACTTGGCATCGGAATAAGCTGCTACGTCGAGGTAACCGGGGCCGGAGGTGGCGCTGAGTTTGGCGCTGTCGAAATCACCCCGGCTGGCGGGGCCGTGGTTCGAGTCGGGACTTCCGGCCATGGCCAGGGACATCAGACCACTTTCTCGATGCTCGTCGCCGACACGCTTAAGATTCCGCTTGAGAAGATCGAGTTCATCCAGTCCGATACCGCTGAGGTTCCCCGTGGCGGTGGAACCGGTGGCTCGCGCTCGCTACAACTCGGTGGTTCTGCAGTGGGCGAAGCTGCCAAGGCGGTCCTGGAGATCGCCAAGTCAATCGTGGCAACTCACTTCGAAGCGAGCCCTGATGACATTTCCATCGCAGATGACGGCAAGCTCTCGGTAGCAGGGAGCCCAGAATACGCCTTGGCCTGGAGCGAAGTGCGCGAAGCAGGTCTGCACCAAGGCGTAGAGCTCGCCTACCAGGGAGACTTTAATCAAAAAGGCGCTACTTTCCCCTTTGGGGCTCACGTCTCGGTGGTGGAGGTGGATACCGAGACCGGCAAGGTGAAGCCAATCAGACACATCGCGGTCGATGATTGTGGAAGGGTGCTTAATCCTCTCGTTGTCGAAGGCCAACAGCACGGTGGAATCGCCCAAGGCATTGCCCAAGCACTCTTGGAGAAAGTCAACTACGATGCTTACGGCAACTGCTTGAATCCCACCTTGGCCGAGTACTTAGTGCCATCAGCTGCCGAGATGCCAAGCTTCGAAGTTGCCAATACCGAGACTCCGAGTCCTCTCAATCCACTTGGGGCCAAAGGAATCGGTGAATCAGCAACCGTCGGTTCCACACCAGCGGTACAAAATGCCATCGTGGATGCTCTCAGTCACCTCGGGGTCCGCCACGTCGAGATGCCTGCCTCGCCCGAAACGGTCTGGATGGCGATTCAAAAAGGTTCTCAGGCCTCCCTCTGGCACGAACCTCCGCAAATATTCCAAGAGATCCTCGCCTCCAAGCCATCC
>JAKASN010000401.1 GCA_021819025.1 Actinomycetes bacterium
TGCTGAGGTCATCTCTGTGAATCCGCAGGTGGTGGTATACAAGATCAATACCGCTGCGAAATGGAGCGACGGACACGCCCTATCGGCTCTCGATCTCATCTACACCTGGGAATCCCAGCGCTCCGGACTTGCCGGCAACACCCCGTCCTTCCAGGGGCTGCTCGGGGATCCTAATCTCTATCGCGACGTCTCCTCAGTAGAGTCCAACAACAATGGCAGTGAAGTCACGGTGCGCTTCTCCAAGCCGGATTCGGCGTGGAGGTCGCTGTTCAACCCAATCCTTCCCGCGCGCTACATGGGAACGCACGGCTTTGTCGCTTCGATGTCGCTGGGCCAGACGTCTTTTCCCACTATTGGGGGCTATAGCGTGACAAGCTACCAAAGCGACGAGATCACCCTGGGCGCGATCCCTGGTTCGAGCGATGAGTTTTCCAAGGTCGACTTTGTTGTCGCAGGGTCGAACTCGTCGATATCGCCATCGACGCCTACGGTTGCTTCCCTTGACGCACTGAGCGCACCGTTGGGTACCCCTATATTTGTACGCTCTCCCCGCATGTATCAGCTGGCCTTTAACGTCGCTGACACCAGCGTTGCATTTCGCCGTGGTGTTGCTCTGGCAATTGACCGCACACAGCTCTTCGAGAACCTCTATGCCAAAAGTGCCGTCAGCGACTTCAGTTACTACCCGCCGGGAAGTAATCTTTTTGCAGCATTTCAGGCCGGCTACGAGGACAACCAAGGCGGATATTTTGCGGGGAATCTCGCCCTCTCACAGCGAGACTTCTTCGTCGCCGGCTTGTCCTATTCCGCTGCAGGCTTGCTTGAACCCCTCGGTGCGCCGTTGACGGTTTCGCTGGCTTACGACGCTTCTGACGCCACTGCTAAGGGAGCTGCGGCCATTATCGCCAAGCAGCTGAGTTACGCCGGGCTCGGGATCAAGTTGGATCCAGTGCCTAGTAGCGCCGCTCTTGATGCCGTAGTGGCAAGTGGAGGCTTCACTCTCGCGATTAGAGGAGTCGATCTTGGGGATGTTCCCGGAGAACTAGCCAAGGACTTTGTCTCCCCATCGTTTCCTGCGCTAAGCATCTCCTCAGATTTCGTGCCCGACCCAACAGCGCTTGTTAGCGACGGCGAAGGCGAGATCTATCCCATCGCGGCATCCAAGACTTTTGGAAGTTTCGATGCGTTGCTCTGGCAAGATATGGCCGCGCTGCCTCTTTTCCAACCCCAGACGGCTTTGATTGTCACGGGAGCTCTATCCTCGACTCAACTTGCTGGAGCGATCTCCATCGCCACCGCGGGTGGATACGAAACTTCTCAGCCCTTGGCTTTCCCCCAAGACTGACTCGACCCCAATATCCCCATGGATCCGCAAAGGCGGGTCTCACCTCAGGGCAAGTTTCGCACGCCGCGATTAGCTGAGTTCGCTGTGATCTTCATATTGGATGCCATCGCTTCCAAGGCGCTTTTGCATCACGGAGAACGCATCGGTACTTTGATCGACGAGTACGAAATGGCGTCCCAGGTCTCGTGCCGCCGCTCCGGTGGTTCCACTTCCGGCAAAAAAGTCAAGCACCGAATCGCCAGGACGAGTCGATGCGCTAATCATGCGCCGAAGCAGTCCAATTGGCTTTTGGGTTGGATAGCCAGTCTTCTCGGATCCGGTAGGCGAAACTATCGTGTGCCACCAAACGTCGGTGGGGAGTTTGCCCTTGGCCACCTTCTCTGGGGTTACTAATCCCGGCGCCATGTATGGCTCGCGGTCTACCTCGGTCGAATCAAAGTGGTAAAGGTTGATGTCTTTGGCGTAGACAAGAATGTTATCGTGCTTGGCTGGCCATCTTCGTTTCGCACGTGCCCCGTAGTCGTAGGCCCAGATGATCTCGTTGAGAAAGTTATCGCGGCCGAAAACTGCGTCAACGAGCACTTTTGCGTAGTGCACTTCGCGGTAGTCGAGATGGAGGTAGAAGGTGCCAGATGTCCTGAGGAGGCGATGTGCCTCGAGAATTCTCGGTTCCAAGAAGGCCAAGTAGTCATCGAAGGCATCTCCATAACGGAGACTTGACAGCACCTCGCTTGTGTAGGTTCGGCCGGCAAATCCGACGCGCTTACCGTTTTCATCTGCGGTGGTGCGCAGCGCACGGCGAATCTGGGCCTTGCCGGTGTTAAACGGTGGGTCAATATAGATCATCTGGAAGGAGTCCGCAGGCAACTCCCCAAGGACGTTGAGGTTCTCGCCCAAAAGGACCCGGGAGGGACTCACTGAAGTCATTCTGTGGCTTGGGGCTGTCCGCTCAGGCATTACAAGATGATGCTAGCTCGCCAGATCGCAGAGGTTCACTACCCTTGGGGGCCACAGGTCTCTAGAAAGCGGTGCCGTCTTCTATTCAAAGCGGGATGGTAATTGCGTGTCGGTTATGCGCTCTGCTCCCCCTGCATGCCTCAAGGAGGCTGGGTTCTAAGCGCCGTGTTGGATGGTGGGGTGTTTGATGACACCAATGCGCTGCGTCAACCCGGTGGCGCCTGGGCTTGAGGCGGCACCGTGGCAAGTTTAAAGGATCTCGGCGATGGTGTCGGTGGCCTTTAGGCCCGAGCCAGTGAGAACTACAACGGTAGTGCCAAGGTCTTCGAATGGGTCTAGCGCGCGAAACTTCTCAACTGCCGCAGCGGCGGTAGCGCTGGTGGGTTCCACATAGATTCCCATGCCCCCTAACTCTCGAGTCGCCGAGCGAATCTCTTCTTCGGTCACCGCGACGACAGCACCACCACTCGCTCTGATCGCAGCGAGTACCTCCAGGTCACGAACTGGTTGACTGACAGATGCCCCTTCGGCAATGCTTGGGATCCATTCTCGGGGGCTAACGCGATCGGCTCCGGTTTGGAAGGCACGCACGAGCGGAGAACAATTGGCTGGTTGTGCGACCAGAAGTCTTGGAAGCTTGGTGATTTGTTTATGACCGAGCAATTCCCCGAAACCCAGTGCGCATCCCAGCACGAGACTTCCGGACCCAGCCACCAAAACGAGGTGATCTGGGGCACGAAAACCGAGATCCTCCCAGAGTTCGTAGGCGATGGACTTGGTGCCTTGGATGAAGAGAGGATGCCAATTATGGCTGGCGTAAAAGACTCTCTCTGCCTCATGCAAAGCATAAGCAG
>JAKASN010000402.1 GCA_021819025.1 Actinomycetes bacterium
AGCGCACGGGGAATGGTGATGTGGCGCGCAGAAGACTCCTCCTGGACGAAGAGGGTGACCGCCTTGTCGGTGATATCCACGATCCGCCCCCGCTGGCCGTTGGTGAGCCGGGTCTTGGCGTCGATCTTGGTGCTCTTGCGGATAGCGACGAGATCCCCCATTCGCAGGGTCAGCTGCGATCCCGCGAAGGCCACCGATACCGACGGGTCGAGCTCGCTAAAGCGATCCATGCGCTCCTGGTGGAGCTTGCCGGAACTGCGATGGTGGCGTACCTGGGTGTCGAAGTAGCTCCGCATCCAGTCCGCGCGATGCCCATCCCAGATCTCGTGTGCCAGCGCATTGGCGGCCATCTCCTCGGCCTTGGTATTGGTGATCACAAAGGAGTCGGAACCCGCTCCGAACTCCTTTTTCAGCCAATCGCCTATCGACTCCATCAGCGCCAGGCCATCGTCTGCGACGGTGATGCGGTCCTGCTGCTCATAGAGGCGCAGCGCTCCCTTGAGATCCCCCATGCGCAGATAAGCCTGCGCGGTGCGGTCCCACTTGCTCTCGGCCCGCCGGGTGGTGACGAGCCTTGCTCCACCGAGCTTCGCGAACAAAGTGGCGAACATCCCGCCGTAACGCACAGATCCCAACTGGCGGTCATCGCCGACCAGGATGAGCTTGGCTCCGGCGCCCTCGACGATCTCGAGCACCTCGGCGAGCTCCAGGGTGTCTACTTGCGAGGACTCGTCCAGAATCAGGCAGGTATTGGGTGGAACAGTCAGAGAACCCCAGCGCACCTGTCCGACGAAGGACTCGATGGTCATGGACCGGGCATCGGGATCGACTCGGCGCAGAGTATCGCCGAGCTTGTTTACGGCTGTCCCCTGGGGCGCGAGTCCCCACACAGTAACTTCGTTGTCCTTGGCGAGCGCGGCGAAGTGGCTAAACAGGGTAGTTTTGCCCGAACCCTGGGCGCCCATCAAAAGAGTCGCAGTGGTCGAGGCGGTAAACAAATACCGCAGCGCTTTCTCTTGCTCCTCGGCCAGCACATGGCCACCTTTGGCCGCTGCCTCCCCATTGGCCCGTGCGAGATACGCATTTACGACATCGGCATCGAGCACAGCCGAAGCAGTAGGGTGAGCCGCGAGCTCGAGCACACGGGCCTCGGAGTTCAGCACGCCTCCGGTGGCGTAGTAGCGGATCGGGACACGACGGGGCTTTACCAGCTTTCCCCGCAGGAACAATGCGGGCACCAAGGGCGCAAGAGCGAGTTTCTTGTCAGTTCCCCCGCCGGCGATCAGCTTGTTGATAGCATCTTCGAGAGCATCGCCCTCGACGAATCCGCCGAACAGGTTGTAGATAGCGGCGTGGATATCTTGAATGGACACGTAGGCTTTGCCGCTCAGCGCGCCTTCTCGTATCCGGCCCCCGCCTTCGTCAAAGAGCACCCGTGCCATGTAGTCCACCAGCTCCGCGCCATTCTCGATGATGGGAATCGCACCATAGGCCTCGAGATGCTTGGGCATCCCCAGCCACAATCCCGCGACATGCCGATCGGGCCGAGGCTCGTCGTAAGCGGTAAGGATCTCGCGCCACTGTTCAGGCCCGAGCTTCCAGACCTTTTCCAGTTTGGTGCAGAGTTCCGCACTTATCTCGGGGAGGCGGGCATCGCCATCCCCGAAATCCTTGTCTTTGCGGGTCCGCATCCCCAGACTCCGGCTCACCTTGCCCGAGATTGTTCCATCGGGGCTCGCGTCCTCAAGCAGGCGCCTTTCGTCCTCGCACTCCGCATGCCTGGTGGAAAATGCCGGGAGCAGACTGGACCCGTCTGGCCCCTTCCACTCGTCCAGGCCCGCGATTTCGCAGCGCCACCCGTCGGCGGCGATATTGAATCTGGCGTTGGTGAGGTGCCTCATGTGCTCCCTGTAGGTGGCGCGATATAGCGCACCAGCGGCCATGTACCAGTTGTACATTTCATTGGCGTGGAGTGCACGCCATTTGCCGTCCGCGCGGCGGACCACACTGGGTACTATCACGTGGGAGTGCAAATGCGGTTCGAGATTGCGGTTGGTGTAGTGCGTGAATACCGCGAATATCATCTCCCCCGGGACCACGGAGACCTTGCCGTCGACGGTTTCGCGGGTCCATCCTGCCTTGTCCTGAAACCATCTGAGCACTTTGCGCACAGCGAGCTGATGGGACAGCGCGTCAGCATCACGTACGTTTTGGTCTGGATGTCCCAGGAAGACCATGCCAGCCGATTTGGACCCCCCGAACGACAGATCGTAGCCGGGGATGTGCGATCGCTCCAGCTCGGCCTGGTGGGCCTCGATCCCGGAAATCGAATATTTGAGACTTTCGCCACGTCCGTCCTCGATGGCGCTGGCGGCCTTGGGGCCGATGGCGCACAGGGTGTACAACTCGTCTGCGTCCACCTCATCGGCGAGGCCCCTGCCCAGCCGCTTCGCGCCAGCGCCGTACCAGTAGCTGACGTCGCGAGACGCCGCGGCCATCCGTGCGTAATACTCGCGCACCGACAGCGCGGCGATTGGCGTGGGTGTTAACATGCCGATACATATGCAGCGAACTGGCACCGACAGGGCCGAATTGAAAAGTTTGTCGGCTAGCAGGGTTTCTGTTCGGCAATAGCCCATTTCATCAAACTGCTAAGGGTGTGGGCGACAATTGACCCTCCCCAAATGGCCCGCCCGACCAAGCTCCGCCACTCCGCCCGACCACCCGCTTCTTCCGCCGCCAAACGACGATTCCCACCAGAACTCTCCAACGAGACCAAGATGCTTTCCACCCGCATCCCACCACTCGGCGTAACTGCCTTTAACGACGAATTGTCCGCGCCGAAAACTCTCCGGCGCTTCATGCAACCGAAAGCTTGGCAATAAAATGGATGTGGCGGAGATTGACGACGATGACCATGGCTGGCAATGCGCGGTATGTGATTGCCGCTTCCAGATAACGTGGGTGTCGGATGGCGAAGGCGAAGGCAGCGATGAGCTGAATCTCCCTGCACTGGTCACCGGTGCTGATTATTGGATTTGTGAGCAGTGCATGGATCTGTTTCCAGAGGAATACCGGGATGACCTCGAGAACGGATTCATAGACATTGAAGAAATACTCCCGTCATGGAGAGAGGGGCGCACTAACCTGAA
>JAKASN010000403.1 GCA_021819025.1 Actinomycetes bacterium
CCCCTACTTTGTGGGCAGGGATGTCGCCGCGACGCAGCGCATTTAGTACGTAGTCCTTTTTGAATCCCAAGACCGCGCATATCTCCTGGTGGCTGATCAAAACGGAGTCAGATGTTGAGTGCGGTTCCGATCCTGTTCCGCTCTTCTTTTCTTTGCTCATTTCGGGCGCTCCTTGCTTTTATGCCAACTGGCTTTCAAGTTGACGCCTATATATATGCAAGAAATCCGAAAGTCGCGAGTTGATAAACAACCCGACCTAAACGCCGAGTGGCCGGGGCGAACGTCACCCCCGGCCACTCGGCGACTAGAGAGGGTAATGCTCGCCAAGGCGTTCAAACGTGGCCGATGCCCGGGGAACGTGCGGACCTAAGACCTTTCCTTTTGTCAGTGTACACTGCGCCAAAATCTTGATCACTTCAGCGAAGCTGATTCAGCCACGACTCGGGTATGAGTTTCTCACCATCTCGCCAGTTCGCTACCACAGATTCCTGGAACCAGTCTTCGGGAAGGTTCGCGTGATCGCAAGCGATGATCTGCATGGACGGCGCCAACTCATGCGCAACATCGCGCATGAGTTCGTATAGTCGTTGTACCGCTTGTCGATCATCGTCTGACGCCGGAACGCCGCCTTCCTGCTCGACGTCCGATGGGTAGTACGCCTGAGTCGGTTGATCAAGCATCAGGAAATGAGGAACCGGGCGGCTCTTGCTGATGAAATATCGGTGGAGAGCCAAGTGTGAGATCAGGTGGTACCCAACCCAGTTCTCTGCACTTCCAATTCGAAATAGCGGAACTGGTCCGGTCGATGTATCCGTCACGATTGTCAATCGGCGCAGATCAATTCGCACGTTTTCCCGGTGCTCCAAATCGAGTCGACCTGCCCAACGGGTCATGTCATTCGCCACGATGTCAAGCCTCCAGGCAATTTGTTCACGTTCTTCGTCCGGGTCAAGGCGACTCTCGATGTCAGCAACCGCTAGGCCACGAACAGTAACTCGTTGCACCAACTCGTGAAGTGCCTTGGTATCAGAGTCTTCGACCATTGACAGGTATTGTCGGACGCGTCCCCTGAAGAAGAGTTGTCTCTCGTCGTGGCGTGTGATCGAACCCGCGGACTCCAGATCTGCGTCAAGTCCGTTCACGGCTGCATCAACTCCGCGCAGTTCTTGCCGAAGAGAATCGGCCTCGCCCTGAAGGCGACCTGCAGCTGCTCGTCGCGCGGGTAGGGCGACGTCCATGGAACGGAGTTGTGCCTGAAGCTCAATGGCTTGCTGCCGCAATTCGTCAACAGTTGGATCCTTGTCCTCCAGATGCGATCCACAGATAGGACAGGCTTCGTCGTCGGACCTGTCCGTGCCCAGAAGATCGATGCTCTTGAGCCGGGAGATCTGTTGAGCTACGGCGACACCGAACTCGTCGCCGCCCGCCCGCAACTTGTTAAAGAGAGCGATCGCCTCACCTACTGCCCGCAGGCGATCCCGAAGGTCGGAGCGCCGAGACTCGAGTTCCGATCGCCTAATCACGAACTCATCGTCTCCAACGGGTTGCGCAGGTTCGGTAACAGCCACTTGCTCAAGCGCTTGATGCAGCTGGGTTCGTCCTCCTTCCGTGTCGCTTGGCAGAAGCCCCAAGGTGATCGCCTCATTAACCAGTCCGCGAATTTGTACCTCGACGTCCTCGTCGACCATGCGAGCTCGCTGGAGATCGGCCTCTGCCCTTCGGAGTTCGCGCCGGGCTTCGGATAAGCGCTGTCGCAGCAGACCTTGCTCGAGCGGCACGGCGCCTAAGAAGTACGGCAGTGTATCCCTGATCGCATCCGCAATTCCGGTCTCCCCTTGCCTATGGAACAGAAGACTGCGGTTGGCAATCTCTCCCTGACCCTGTAAGCAGAAGAGCATCGCGTGCCCCAAGTTCGCTTCGAGTCCATTGCGCAGAGACCCTTCGCGCGCTTCGTGCTCGTTCTCATCGATGCCAATTCGCCGTCCGAGTTGCTCTCGAACAGATCCGATGTCTGCGTTCGTCTCAAGATGGTCAAATGGAATTGGAGCAAGATCGTTCCCAAGTTCCAACATCGCGAGTCGAGTAGAAGCCGCGCCGTGACGGGCCGCCGGGCGGGCAATAAAGGCCTGCCCATTGGGAAGTTGCACTATGACCGCGTACCAGTCAACGAGGTCTGAGATAGGTCCCACGGCCATCGTGAGAGTTTTGCGTCCAAGACAAAAATCAACGATGTCCAAGAGAGCGCTCTTGCCGGTGGCAGAGATCCCAGTCACGATATTGAGCGCGCCGGGGTTGAAGCGAATAATTCGTTGCTCTCCGGCAGCGTTGTAGAGGATGATCGCGAGTAGTTGCATATCCCTACGGCCCCACACCAAGCAGAGCAAAAATCGTACTTGGCTGATCTGTTTTGGCCAGCCAACGTCCAATAAGACCTGCCTTGCTCACCAACACGCGAAGGTCACCCGGTGGCGGAGTTTGACTCGGGAGACCACGGACATTACCCTCCAAAACCTCCAGCACGCCGTGCCGCAGTCCAAATCTCAGCGCCTCACGAGCCAACGGTGCCATCGCCACGGCCCTCTCAGGGAATCCAGCACGCAGCAACGGCTCACGCGAGATCCATGTCGATAGGTGGGTTCGAGTATCTCGTGGCAGCGCGTCGCGTGTCGGTCGATGCAAAACCAGTGGGGGAATGAGGAACGTCAGAGGCCAGCTCATGGGATCCGCCTGCCTCTCGTATTCGCGCGCGGCTTCAGACATCAATAGCGCGATCAGCGCGGGGTTGAGAAGTGTCGCTTCGACGCGAGATCTGTCAGCCCAACGCTTCATGATACGTGCCCAAGCAGCAGATCCTTGAGACGTTCATCGAAATCTCGGTGCCAGCCAACCTTGCCGCCATCTGCAAGTTCGTGATATTTGCCTCGCGTGAAGAAAACCTCACCGTACCGATCCCGCACACGGATTTTCGATTGTTCGGTGACCTGTCGGAATAGGGCTTGTCCTTCGCTAGCGATCCGATCCGGTGTCGCGTCGTCGCCCAGACGAAGGATCATGAACTCGAATGCTCGCTCCCACTCGTCTTTCAGATTGTCCTCGAAAGTGTCTAACTCACTGATGCCAACCCAATAATACTCG
>JAKASN010000404.1 GCA_021819025.1 Actinomycetes bacterium
TCTCTCTCGGAAATGAAACCGGGACAGAGCACCAGCCTCTTCACCTCGGACCTCTCTGTCAATGAATTTCTGCTCGTCCGCGAGGCGGGATTTCGCCCGCTCGGTCTCGTCTTTGGGTCGAGCATCTACCACGTCGGCCTTCAGGTGGGACGTTGGAGCACCAACCAAGAGCTCGACAAACTCACGGCGGCAATGTATCATGCCCGCGAACTCGCCATGGCGCGGATGGAGTCTGAGGCCGACCTGCTCGGAGCGGACGGAATCGTGGGCGTCCGCCTCGAGGTGGAATTCAAGGAGTTCGGCACCGACATTGCCGAATTTATCGCGGTGGGAACCGCGGTGGTAGCAGATGACCATGCGCCAGGGTGGCGCAGCCAAGGCAAGCCGTTCACTTCCGACCTCTCAGGACAGGACTTCTGGACCTTGATCCAAGCTGGTTATGCCCCGCTCGGCATGGTGATGGGAAGCTGCGTCTACCACATTGCCCACCAGCGCATGTTCCAGTCCATGTCAAACTTCGGCCAAAACGTGGAAATCCCCCAATTCACCGAAGCCCTTTATGACGCACGCGAATTGGCGATGAGCCGGATGCAGGCCGAGGCCGAGGAGCTCCACGCAGAAGGCATCGTTGGCGTCCAGCTTCTCTCGCTTCCCCACCGTTGGGGTGGGCACACCACGGAGTTTTTCGCCATCGGGACCGCGGTCAAGCCATTACGCGAAAACCACGTCATTGCCAAGCCACAACTGGTGCTCCCTCTCACGGACAGCTAAATGAGTGACGAATTTCAACCCTCGGAAATCGACATGATCGCCGCAGCGCTTCGCGCCGACGCTGCCGATGTGGATCTTCTCGTGGAATCTCTCGCGGCCAAGTTAGGGACAATCCTTCCCGCAGGGATGCTTGAGGTCTCCTCGCAGCGATCGATGGCCGATCGCATTGCAAAGCGCCCCGGTCGGACCACATCGCTTTTGGTCACCTTTCCCAGCCGAGTTCTGTCGTTTCAAATTAACCAGCGAGGTGGGGTGGACTGCCAGGTAAATCAAGTGGTCCGCGGCGTGGCGATCTCCAGACGCCAAGCGACTCTCGCCGAGTGTCTCGAGGCACTCGCCAACGAGGTCGCAGCGCTAGCGGCCTCTTCCGAGGCCGCACGGGCAGCGTTGGCACGCATTCTGCAGTGATCGCTCGAACACGATGCTTAGAAGATCGCGGTTCGACGCTCACCTTTTAGCTGGGCTGAGATGAACCACTCCTTCGAAAAAGCTGCTCCAAAGAGTTCCCGCCCTAACGACATGGCAAAACCAGTGCTGCCGATCTGGCTCTTGTGTGCCGATAACGCCTCATATTTGGCATCGACGAAGTCGCTGACATCTATTTCGGTATTTATCACCGAGGATGGCATGCCGAAGTTGCTTGTGTCAAAATCGCCACGCATCTCCTCTGGGATCACTTCGGGGTTCTTCTCCGAAGCTATTCGAATCAACTCCGCGAGATAGTCTCGGTTCATAGTCGCAGCGAGGACGTCTCCGACGCCGGAGAGTTCCGCAGCCACCAAGCCGACCCGATGCACCATGACGTGATCGGGATGGCCATAGCCCCCGTTTTCGTCATAGATGGTCATGGCGTCCGCACCTTCGGCGACAAGAATCTCGGCAAGGCGCCCTGCAGCTGCTTCAATGTCAGCCTGGGCAAAACAGGAAGGGTTGGAATTTGTGGCTTCTCCAGCCATGCCCGAATCGCGGTAGCCCAAGAAGTGGATTTGTGCGATGCCAAGAATCTCCGCGGAATTCTCCAGCTCCTTGCGTCGCAACGGCCCGAGCTCATGGCGCGAAGAGATAATACCTTCGGGATACTCGCCCTCCTCACCCCCGGTAGCCACCACCAGGATGACGCGATGGCCCTGAGACGCCAGCTGCGCGATGGTACCTCCCGTCACGAGACACTCGTCATCTGGGTGAGCATGAAAACTAATCAGGGTGGACATGGTGCTCCTCGCCTTGGGATCACACCAATTTAGACGTGACGCATCGCAGTTGCTATCCTAGAGACAAAGTTGCCATCCACGCCATATGCCCATGAGCACTGCCGTATTGGCAAACCCGCTTTGGGTAGAGCCACCAAGAGCGTCTGCGCTCGGGTGCTTCGGTCCTCGCCTGAACGAAGTTAATCTCTCTCCTCAGGGTACCAAGGACTACCCAACGGCACCGAGGTGACAAGAGGGCCTCGGGGTTTCTCGATGCCAAGGCGCCCGAGGTGGTCCCTGCCTTGGGCGATGACCACAAAACGCGTGGCGTCAGCAAGAAGAGGCCCCAACTTGATTCCCTTACGTTGATTCCCTTATCCACCCTCGGTGATAACTTCGTTCGCCGAGTTCGAAGCTGTAGGTTCCCTAAAGCGCTGAAATCCGCCGGATCCCCTGGGGCCCGAAGCGAGTGCCCGGTCTATAGGTGGTTCCCGAATCCAACGGCGCGCCTAAAACCGCCACGTCGAACTTGCCGCAGTCCCGCACGTCCTCATAAGTAGTGCGCCTTCAAAAAGGTGTTGATCCCGGCAAAATGGGGAAGCTCCCCGCGCGAAAAGGTCGGAATCGATTTGTCCCGCAAGCTGTCCGCGCCCGGCAATCCCACCTCTAACGCCCAGGCCTTTTCCTTAGCCCAATTGGTGGTGGGAAGAGTCGCCTCGGCCTCAACGGCGTATTTCGCTTCGGCGCCATAGCGCGGCTGGTAATTATCGGTTCCTCCGCTTGAATCTGTCATTGAAGCTCCTTTCATTTGTTTAATTGGGTAAATTTGCTCACATTCCACCTAAGGCGCACCCTGAACCGCGAAATCTCGAGGATCTCTTCGCCCAGGCACGCAGTGTCGTGCGATTCGGATCAATCGGCCTGCAGACTAGCCAATTTTCCCGGCGACAAAGAACGTTTCGACCGCTTTGGGTCAGCGGCGGTTTCCAAGTGGCGCAGCCTCGGATCCGCACGCAGTTGAGCCAGATCGACCAGGGCGTTGATAAGCACATATCCCACGCCAAGGAGAAGAGTAACTCCTGCGATGGCGGGAAAGTCGCCGCTTGGGATGCTTTGCGCGGTGTAATACCCGATTCCCGGCCAGGCGAAGACGTCCTCGATTACCACCACCCC
>JAKASN010000405.1 GCA_021819025.1 Actinomycetes bacterium
TTTCGGGGACCGATCAGATTCAGATCGTGCCCTCGGGAAGGGCAGGTGACGACCAAGAAAAAGGACGAGGCGCGGCCGCGCACCTCGAGGAAGTAATTCCCGTTGTGCCGGGCTCCACCCCGATTGGTCAGGTCGTCTATCGCCGCCCCGCCAAGGTGGTCGGACGTGTCAAGTCGGTCCGGCTCCAGCCCCTTGACAGCGTTCCCTCGCTGGCAATACGACTCGAAGATTCCACGGGCGCCATCTTGCTGGTGTTTCCCGGCAAGCGCCAAGTTCCTGGATTCGTGACGGGCCGTAAGCTGGTAGCCGAAGGTACCGTCGGCGAACTTGACGGCCACATCGCGATCATGAATCCCTCCTACGAGTTTCTCGCTTCTGAATCCGACGAGGACTGACGCCAAGGAATTACTTTGTGGTTTTCCCCGTATCGGCGCAATTTTGCGCAAAACGGGTTCACTTGGGGAGGTTCCTCGTATGGTATTAGGTCGAAGGGTGCCAAGAGCAGTCTCGGTGAAAAGATAGGTTCCAGCGTTTCATGGCAAAACCATTAGTAATAGTCGAGTCTCCTGCTAAAGCCAAGACGATATCCAAGTTTCTCGGGCCCGGCTACCTGGTGGAATCTTCCATCGGGCATATTCGCGACCTTCCAAAAAGCGCCGCGGAGATTCCTGCCGCCTATAAAAAGCAGGCCTGGGCGCGTCTCGGGGTAGATGTTGACCACGGCTTTAAGCCGATCTACGTAGTGAGCGAAAAGAAGCGCCAACAGGTGAAGCGCCTCAAGGATCTTCTTGCCCAAGCTTCTGAACTCTATCTAGCCACGGACGAAGACCGAGAGGGTGAATCCATCGCCTGGCACCTCGTCGAGGTGCTTGCACCCAAAGTTCCGGTGCAGCGAATGGTGTTTCACGAGATTACCCAGTCCGCCATCGCCGAGGCAATCTCAAACACCCGTGAAATTGACCAAGGCTTGGTGAATGCCCAAGAAGCCCGGAGAATCCTCGACCGTCTTTATGGCTATGAGGTTTCACCGGTGCTGTGGAAAAAAGTAAAGCCGGCACTCTCCGCGGGGAGGGTTCAGAGCGTGGCGACTCGCATCCTCGTTCAGCGAGAGCGCGAGAGGATGAGCTTTTCCTCGGCGGGGTACTTTTCGGTTCACGCCACAGCCGAGAAGACCGCGACGCGCTTTGAGGCCACTTTGACGGCGCTGGATGCCGCCCGTGTCGCCACGGGAAGAGACTTTGGCGCTAACGGCCATCTTGATGGTGACAAGACGCGGCGCGGCGAAATAGTCGTTCTGGACCAAAGGTCTGCTGAGGCCTTAGCCAGTGCCATTGGTGAAGCGATGCTCGAGGTGCAGGCCGTTGATACCAAGCCTTACCGGCGTTCGCCGTCTCCGCCGTTTCGCACCTCGACGCTGCAACAAGAAGCCGGACGCAAACTGCGCTTTTCATCCAAGCGCACTATGGCCGCGGCACAGCGCCTCTACGAGTCCGGTCACATTACTTATATGCGCACCGATTCCACCTATCTCGCCGACGCTGCCCTGGCGCAGGCTCGGGGTATTATTTCCGAGCGTTTTGGGAGTGAGTTCGTTCCCAAGGCCCCAAGGAACTTTAAGAACTCGGTGAAAAACGCCCAAGAGGCTCACGAGGCGATCCGCCCGGCGGGAGATCGATGGGACGCCCCAGAAGCTATCGCACGTAGCGTTGGATCCGACGAAGCTAAGCTCTACGACCTCATCTACAAGCGCACCATCGCCTCTCAGATGACCGACGCTACGGGAACTTCGGTGTCGGTGCGCTTTGTCGTGCCGCTGGCGATCGCAGAATCTCTCGGGAGTTCTGAGGGCATCTCCTTGGTGGCTTCTACCGCAACGTTGAACTCTTCGGGAACTACGATTTCGCACTACGGATTCCTTCGCGTCTACGTTGAGGATAGTGATGACAGCGACGCGGAAAGCGATTCGCGTGAAACCGTTCTTCCTCATTTCGAGGTAGGTGAGTCAATTGCGGTCGCCGAGGCGAACTCTCAGAGCCATGCCACTACCCCTCCGGCACGCTTTACCGAAGCTTCGCTAGTCAAGGCTCTCGAAGAACTCGGGGTCGGCCGTCCTAGCACCTATGCCAGCATCATCTCGACGATCCAGGATCGCGGTTATGTCTTTAAACGGGGGAGTGCGCTGATTCCCTCCTTCGTGGCCTTTGCGGTGGTGGCGCTTTTGGAACAGTACTTTGGCGAGCTCGTCGACTACAACTTCACGGCGGAACTCGAGAACTCGCTCGACAAGATAGCCAACGGCGAGATTCCCGCCGTCCCGTATCTCTCGCAGTTTTACTTTGGGGGCGCCGAACCTGGGCTCAAGACTCTGGTGGAGGCCCAACTTGAGCACATCGATCCTCGCGCGATCAACTCCATCTCTGTGGGCATGACCCAGAGCGGAGAGGAGTGCATTATCCGGGTAGGTCGCTTTGGGCCCTATTTGCAGCTTGGTGATCGGAACGCGCCCATTCCCGAGGGGACGGCCCCCGACGAACTCGACATGGCCAAGGCCCTCGAGTTGCTGGATTCGGTACAATCGGACAGGTTTCTCGGGGTCCACCCTGAGCTTGGCGAACCGATATTTGTCAAAGTTGGCAGATTCGGGCCATTCGTGCAGATGAGCGAACCCGACCTCTTACCCAAGGGGGAAAAGCCGCGCACCGCTTCGCTATTTTCCTCGATGCGCCCCGAGACGGTAACTCTCGAAGAAGCAATTGAGCTGCTCTCCTTGCCTAGGACGGTCGGAGTTGACCCCGCCAATGGCGAGTCAGTCCTTGCCGCCAACGGCAAGTTCGGACCGTACGTGAAGCGTGGAAGCACCTCAAGAAATCTTGACTCAGAGGAGCAGATCTTTAGCATCACCCTTGACGAAGCGCTTGCGCGCCTTGCCACGCCCCAGGTAGGACGTGGGCGAGCGGGGAGTTCGTCACTTGCAATCGGCGTCGACCCTGACGGTCGCAACATTGTACTTAGGTCCGGGCGCTTTGGACCTTACATCAGCGACGGACAGGTGAATTGCTCGGTAAAACAGTTCGAGGTCGACCAAGGTCTTTCACTCGAGCGCGCTGTGGAGCTCCTCGCGAGATCG
>JAKASN010000406.1 GCA_021819025.1 Actinomycetes bacterium
TAGACGCCGAGGCGGTGGCGACTTTGCGTCGCCAAGAGGATTTCTGAGTGGGGATGTTCTTGAATTGAAGCGGCACGGAGCTTTCCTTTCGGTTGATTTCGGGATGGGAGTTATAGTGAGACAAGGCTTCGGGGGGACAAAAGTTCACCGAGAAGGGCTACCGCCCAGTCAAGGAGAAGGGCGAACACCGCCACCAGTACGCTGCCGGTAACGATGATCGGAGTGCGATCCACGGCAATTCCGGTGGTGATCAAAGTCCCCAGTCCACCGCCGTTGATGAAAGTTGCCAGTGCGGCGGTGCCGACGTTGAGGATTATTGCCGTGCGGATACCGGCGAGAATCACTGGCACGGCAAGGGGCATCTCCACGGTTGCCAGCACTCGCAGCGGATGCATCCCGATGCCCCGGGCGGCCTCAAGGATAGTTTTGTCGAGGCCGCTGATGCCCGCGACGGTATTGCGCAATACCGGTAGGGCTGAGTAAAGAATCAGGGCATAGATCGCAGTACGCGCACCTACGCCGATGAGAAGTGCCGCGAGAATCATCAAGCCAATTGGCGGTGCTGCCTGTCCGAGCGTCGCGACTGCGTTAACCGATGTGGAGAGCAAGCGGTTGCGCCGACGGGTGAGTGCAATGCCAAGCCCTACAGCCAGGACAGTCACCACGGCGCTCGAGACTACGGTAAGGGTGAGCTGTTGGACTATTTCCACACGAACCACAGACCATTGCAGTGAGCGCCGGTCGATGCTGTCGAGGTGAGAAAGGGCTAAGTAGCGAAGCAGTGCCAGAATCACCAAGGCGAGCACTACCGGCCGCACGCTGTAGTGCCTCAGTGCTTTGAGAGCCCCCTTTTCGCGGTGGGGTGGGGGCTCGGCTACGGTGACGAGGATCGGTTCGACAACTCGAGTATCTGTCATAGCTCGTCCGTTGCGGCTATGGTGCTAAGTTCAGCCTCCCTGAGCACATTGCGGATGCTCGAGAGTTCCACGACGCCGCAGTAGCGCTTTTGTGAATCCACCACCACAGTGCAGTCGTGAAGGCAGTAGACGATTCGCGTCACAGCGTCACGCAAAGAAGTGGCTTCAAGCTCGAGAGAACATTCCACGTCGTGCGCCGCACCGAGACCCGAACCCTCCAGCGGCAGCCAGCTGTGCGGTCGGTTGCTCTCGTCGAGAACTAAGATGCGGTCGCGTCCTTGGGCGCGGCCAAGCGCTATTGCTGCAGCGAATTGCGGCTCGGGAGCCCCCACGGTGACGGTAGGCCAACTCGTCATGGGGACTTCGCGCAACTTCATGCAAGTCAGCAGCTGTACCAGTCGGCCTGACCCGAGCATTTGAGAGACAAACTCGTCGGCAGGGGACGCCAGCACCTCAGTTGGTGATCCGATCTGGGCGATCTTGGAGTTAGGTCCGAAGACCACTACGGTGTCTGCGAGGCGCATCGCCTCGGCCATGTCGTGAGTGACAAAGACGATGGTCTTCTTCAAGCTCGCTTGTAGGCGAAGGAATTCGTCTTGGAGACCAGTACGGGTAATGGGGTCCACCGCCGCGAAGGGCTCATCCATGAGCAAGACGGGAGGATCGGCGGCCAGAGCGCGGGCTACGCCCACACGCTGGGCCTGGCCGCCGGAGAGCTCCCGGGGGAAGCGGTGACGGTAGAGATGTGGATCGAGACGCACGATGGCCAAAAGTTCGTCCACCCGAGCTGCGGTGCGGTCCTTCTTCCACCCGAGAAGGCGGGGAACCGCACCGACGTTATCGGCGATGGTCATGTGCGGGAAGAGCCCGACGTTTTGGATCACATAACCGATGCCTTGGCGCAGTCGGTGGGCGGGAAGTTCGCTTACGTCGGATCCGTTTAAGAGGATCTGGCCAGAGCTGGGCTCGATGAGCCGGTTGATCATCTTGAGGGTGGTGGTTTTGCCGCACCCGGATGGCCCTGTGAAAACGACGAAGTCGCCTTGTTTGATCGAGAGGGTGAGGTCGTCCACCACTGCGGAGCCGGGCTCCTTATAGCGCTTGGAGACCCCTCTGAGCTCGATGGCAAAAGGTGGATCAGCGCCGGTGGGTGGCACCTTGGGCCCTTGGAGTGGACTCGGCTGTGTTGCGGCGGGAGAAAACATCTCAATTATCCTTGGCATCTAGCGAATTCCCGGAGAGACTGTGAGGCGTGCAAGGAGCCAGAACAGTCCGTCAATCAACAAGGCGAGGACCAAGATTGCTCCGGTGGCGATAACCACTTCGGGCACTGCTGCGGGTGAACCGACTTCTTGGAGTCCGTTGAAGAGGGTACTTCCGAGCCCAGGTCCACCGACGTATGCACCGACCGCGGCTACTCCGACGATCATCATCGAGGAAAAGCGCAAGCCAGCGACTATTACTGGCCAGGCGAGGGGAATCTCCACTTTGAAGAGGCGGCGCAGGCGCGTCATACCCATGCCCACCGATGCTTCGACCACGGCGGGAGATATCGAGTTCAGTCCAGTGATGAGATTGCGCAGAACCGGCATGATGGCATAGATCACCAGCACCACGAAGGTGGGGAGAAATCCCAGTCCGAAGATCGGGATCATAAGGCCAAACAGCGCCAAAGAGGGCAGCGTCAACGCGGTGCTTGCGACGCTGAGAAGTGGCTCGGCCAACCAGGGGCGCCGGTAGGCGACGATGCCGAGACAAGCTGCCAATACAAAGGCCACCGCCATTGCTCCTGCCACGATGGCGGCGTGGCCCAGAGCCTCACTCAGCAACGGATGCCAGCTGTAACGAAGAAACTCCCAGTAGCTGTTCATACTCCCCCCGTCTCGCTAGGTGAGACTGTGTCTCACATAACATGACTGATGGTAACATACCCTTGCGCCTTGCGCAACGCTATAGAGGATTTATTTGTGTCTTTGGTCACAGTTGGTGACGCGACGACCGACCAAGGCCGTGAGGGCTACGGCGCTCCGAGCAGAGCTGTCCCCGGCAAAAACCAACAAATATGCCAAGACCAAGCAGCCCATCCTGGGTTTCTTCGGGGGTGATGTCACGGCTTTGTCCCAAGGCGTTCGCCGATGCCGATCGCTTTTGGCTGCGATAACGGCGGCGGGGGTACTCCAGGCTATCGCGCCGTGTGTCCCAGGAAGCGA
>JAKASN010000407.1 GCA_021819025.1 Actinomycetes bacterium
CTCCTCGGATGACCTCACAAACTTCGAGCCTCCAAACATGATGGCGAGATCTCCTTCTTTCCACATTACGGTGCGCCATATCTCGTAGTAAATATGAAATACTGCCCATGCGGCGATGATCCAGGCGGTGACGAGGTGGGTCATGCGCACTCCGACGTTTCCACCGAATACCCATAGCGTCCAGTTGGTAGCCAAGTGCATCGTCTCGGGCCACCAAGATCCGATCGAGCTGATGTTGGCGGAGAATCCTTCCACGTAGAGTTGCAGACCGGTAAAGAGCTGCAAAAGAACAAGGAGGTGGAGGAAGAGAAACATTACCGCTAGGAGTGGATCGCGTTTTGAGGTGTCAAAGTTCCGGCGGCGATTGAAGGTGATGAAGTTGAAGGCGGCCTCTTTGAAGCCGGTGAGGTGTTCCATGCTTGGCCGGAGGTCTTCGGCGTTGCGGTGTCCGCGGCTAAAGAAGTAGAGATAGGCGATGAGAAACATCGACACGTCGAGTATCAATGCGAAGTAAAGGTGAATTGCCCTGTTCCACGCCATGAGGTAGCCTCCGTTGGCGGTGTAGAAGGGGTCGGCGATATAGATTCCCGTGGCGAAGCATCCCGCTACTGAAACCGCCTGGATCCAGTGAATCAATCGCCAAGTGGTGCTTACGCGAGGCACTCGTCGGAATTGCTCTTCTTGGCGAAGCTCCGATGGTACAACAGCGAGTTTGTTTGACATTCCAGCACCTCGTTATCTTTTAGTTGCTGACATTGCAAGTGCCATCGGAAGGGATTACCTGGTAAGTTCCGAGGTCCCGGCCGCGCGCATCGACAAGATGCACCGCGCACGCCAGACATGGATCGAAGCTATGGATGGTCTGGAGTATTTCCAATGGCTCGTCTATCTTGGCCAGCTTCACGCCTACTAGGGCGGATTCGAAGGCACCGGGCCGATCCTGCCCATCGCGCGGTGATCCATTCCAAGTGGTGGGGACCACCGCCTGGTAGTTGGCGATCTTGCCGTCACGGATCTTGATCCAATGGCCCAGGGACCCACGTGGGGCCTCGGAAAGGCCGAAACCTTGCGCATTTGCCGAGACTTGCGAGAAGTCAAAAGGTGTCCAGGTTTGCAAGTCTCCTTGGGCCACGTTGACCTCAAGTTCATTGAGCCAACCCGCCATGGCATCTGCGATGATCAGTGTTTCCACCATGCGCGCAGCAGTACGTCCGATGGTGGAAAAGAGAATGGTGATGGGAAACCCGGCTGTGGCGAGCACCGAGTCGACCTTGGATTTGATGGTGGCATTGCCCGAGGCATATCCGACAATCAAGCGTGCCAGCGGCCCTACCTCGACTCGGTTCCCATCGTAGGTGGGCGCCTTGATCCAGCTGTACTTCTCGTCGGTCTTGAGATAGGCGATGCCGTTGCTTTGTTTGGCAAGCCCGGTGTAGTTGGGCGCGGTTATCCCATCAAAAGGCTGCAGAACGGTGTTGCCCTCGTACCAGGAGTGGGTGACGTCTTCGGTGACTTTGGACTGGTCAAAAGCAAGGACTGTGCTGAGGTCGCGATTCAACACCACCCCGGATGGAAAGAGCGTCTTAGCACGGCCGACCGGATTGTCATCAAGCTCAAATCCTGCCCCGTAGGCCATATAGGAGCCAAGTCCCGCACCGACGCCCGCGAGAGCTTCATCGGCATAAGCTTTGCCCACCATTACCAAATCCGGCATGTAGGCCCGCTCGATAAAGGCGGTCATCTCCGCCAGCCAGGTGCCGAATTGCCCCAGGCGTGAGGGATCGGCGATGTCTTCGACCGAGGTGATTCCTCCCACCACTATCGATTGCGGGTGGGGGTTCTTGCCGCCAAAGATCGCCATCATCTTTGCGGCAGTTCGCTGCATGTTGAGGGCATCGAGATAGTGCGACGCCGCCACCAAGCTCTCTTCCGGAGTGAGGCGATAGCTGGGATTGCCCCAGTAGGCATTACCAAAGATTCCCAGGCTGCTCTTGGCGAGACTCGTCAGCTTGGCTTGCACCGCCTGGTAGGTGGCGACACTCGCGTTCCAAGGCGCGTTGCTGTATTGATAGGCGGTAGTTACAGCTTTGGCGGGATCGGCGCCAATGGCGGCCACGATGTCCACGAAGTCCAAAGCGTGGAGGTTGTAGAAGTGGACTGGGTGGTCGTGGATGAAGAGAGATCCGGTGATCAAGTTGCGAACCAGCCGGGCGTTTTTTGGGATGGTGACTCCGAAAGCGTCCTCCACAGCGCGAATTGAGGTCCAGTAGTGGACCCCGGTGCAAACCCCACAGATGCGCATGGCGAGAAGACCGGCGTCTCTGGGATCGCGGTCTTTGAGGATGAGTTCGATGCCGCGGAACATCGTTCCTGCGGAATACGCTTTGGTCACGACGTTATTGTCATCGAGAACCGCCTCGATGCGCAGATGCCCTTCGATCCGAGTAATCGGATCAACCACGATGTGTGATGTCACTTGGTCTCCTCATTGTCTTCGGGGCTCTTGCCGGGCTCTTTGCCCGCTTTGCCTGCGGGAGCCGACACCTTGGTGCGAGGGTTGTCTCGCTTGCGACCCGCGGCCGAGGCGATGGCGTGGGCGACGATTCCCACGCCCACTACCGCGAGGAGTCCCAAGCCGAACTTGTCGGCACTTGACTCCACCCCGAGTCCCGCGAGACCCGGGGCATGTATGGAGGCATTGGTCATGGGACGTTCGTACGCGAGGGTGTCCCAGAATTGCGGCTGAGAGCAGCCGATGCAGCCATGCCCCGCCCCGATGGGCCAGTTGGTGCCTTCGTTGTAGAGAACCAGCGAACAGTTGTTGTAAGTAAAGGGTCCCTTGCAGCCCATCTTGTAGAGGCAGAAGTTGTTTTGAGCGCCGAGGTCGCCCCACTCTTGGACGTATTCTCCAGCGTCAAAGTGTGCCCGGCGCTGGCAATTGTTGTGGATGAGAGCCCCAAATGCCCAGGTTGGCCTCAAACTCGAGTCAAGTGCGGGGGCCGAGCCTGTGAGTACGTAATGAATCAAGGTGCCGACAAAGTTGACGGGATTCATCGGGCATGCCGGGATGTTGATGAGGGTTTTATTGCTCACCACGCTGGAGACGCCCACGGCTTGGGTGGGATT
>JAKASN010000408.1 GCA_021819025.1 Actinomycetes bacterium
TCCGATCTCCAGCGGAAGTTTTTCCACAGGGCGATTATTTGCGCGAAGAGTTGGCGCAGCGTGGCTGGACCAAGAAGGAGTTGGCCGAAATGGTCCGCTGTCCTGCTCTTGTCATGGGCGAGATCATGGATGGGATGAAGCGGATCAACCCCGAGATTGCACGCTCTCTTGGGGACGCGTTGGGTGCCAGTACCGAACTCTGGTTGAATTTGCAGGCCAACTACAACATGGCGAAAAGGTCGTGGTAATGGAAGTCGCTTCGGATCGGGCTACTCGTCTTTGCGTGGATCGAAGCTGAGCCTACAGTCCTGAGGGCGACCAGCCTTGGCGTTGGAAGTACGCCTGCAGGCGAGAAACAATTGCACTTTCTGTTGACGTTGACGAAACGCCCCATCGACGGCGTACCATGGCGATCAGCGCTCGGCGCGCCACTGATGGGTTTGTGCTGATCGCATACGCAATGAATTCCGGCATCGATTGCACATCAATCAGCCTGCTGGCAAACAGCTCATCCCGAAGATCGCGGTCGTTTGTTAGCAGCACGTCGGCGTGACCCCATAGCGCCGCGCCGACGATGCGCCGATCTTTCTCGTTGATCTGCAGGTGCACTGATACATCAACGATTTCCGGCCACTCGACGAGCGCCCCCGGGAACGCTTCGTTCATCATTTTGAAAAGAAACTTCCGATCAGCCGCAGTCATCGATTCGGGCAAGTGCCTATTCATTTCCTCAAGGCAAAGCGAACTCCACAGCGGAGTGTAGATGTCGGCTTCTGCCAACGTAAGAAGGATATCGCGCCATCTGGCGGGAATCATGACATTCGCATCCAGAAAGGCCCGCAATCCCGCCTCTAGAATTCGTCATTGTCGTACTGGCCGGTACGTGCAGACAGCTCCGCAATCGCGTCCAGTTTGCCAGCACGCTCGTGGCGGGAGTTCTCCATGTACTCCACGATATCCTTGAGTTGCACGCGCCTGTGGGTACCCCGATACTCGACCGGCATGCGACCCGCGTCAATCAGGCGCACCATGTACGTGCGTGAGATACCTAGCAGGTTGGCTGCCTGCGAAGTGGTCAACTGCGAATCGAGAGAACCGACAATAACTCCATGGCCCTCGGCGAAGCGCTGCAGCAGATCAAGAATCGCATCACGCACCTCGGGCGGCAATTCCATCGTCTGATCATCGAGCAAGATCCGAGGCGTGAGATGGGATGCCCTCGCCTTGCGAAGCACCTCCTCGATCTGAGCGGCACGCGGCACCGCGATCGGATCTGTCGCATGCGGCATAAGCAATGACATGGCCAGCTCCCTTTCTGAACAATAACTCATTCTATCACTAACCGACACAAACGCAACCAAAACTTCTATTCGCGGGGGGACCTCTGCGCCGATACGGCCAGGGAGTTGGGCGCAAACTGTGAGTCGGCGCTGAGCTTGGTCGGCAAGGTGCCGCTTCGAGATCTCTGGCACGCAGCTCGGGTTGCCGCGTCCGCCGGGGAGGTAGGCGCGTGATGGCCGGGCGTGACAATTTGGCGGGGCGCACCAAACAACCAAGGCGAACGTGGAGTTCGCCAACGGCAATGAATGGAGGATCTTGCCGTGAAACCTTGAGATCGGGATAAATCGCAATAATCGCACACGATTGAGGGCGGGGCTTACGGGTCCCGCCCTTTTGCATTCCCGCGGGCGGTCGCAACATCCGTTTCGCGTGCATACATCTAATGCAGATTCCACAACAAGGAGGACCAAAATGGACACCGAAACAAGCAATGCACTTAGAGCACCATTCGAGCCGGAATTTATTTCCAAGCTGCCGCGAGTCACTTGCGCCGAGTGCCGCAAGGCCCCGGGCAAGGTATGCCAGAAGCATCGCAAGGGCGAATGCCTGACATGCGGGAATTGGATCACCAGCGCCCATATGCACCTCGATTATGTCGGCCATGCCGATGTCACCAATCGCCTCCTGCTGGTAGACCCGGAGTGGAGCTGGGAACCGGCGGCCTTTGATGCCGAGGGACTGCCCAAGATCGCCAAGTCCCCCGATGGGCAGTATGTGATGTGGATCCGCCTCACTGTCGGCGGGGTGACAAGATTGGGCGTGGGTTCGGTGGCATCCGACGCCGCAGATGTATACAAGCAACTCATCTCGGATGCGCTGCGCAATGCGGCGATGAGGTTCGGGGTGGCGCTGGATCTCTGGAGCAAGGCGGAGCGGCTCGAAGATGGCCCCATCGAGGGTCATGCCGAAGGCCAGCCGGTGCAGGTGGCGGAGGCGTTGTCGCCGGTGGTCGAGGCCACTGGGACTGTTGTCGCAGCCGAAGCAGCATCGACCCAAGCCAGTCCGAGCTGGATCAAGCTGATCGGAGAGCTCATGGCTGAGACCGCAGTTCCCAAGGGAGAGCGGCTCGACTTCGCATGCAAGGTGATCGGGAGAGAGATCCAGTCGGTGCGCGACCTCACCGAGGCTGAGGCGAATGCGATCATCAGGCAGCTGGTGGCCGACAAGGAGGCGCTGGCCGCAGCGGGCGAGCAGCAGGTGTCGGTAGCGGTAGCGGTAGCGCGGGAAGTAGAACCCGAACCCGAGTACCACGGCGACGATGATGGCGAGTCCGAGCCCGAGTACCACGACCACGGGGCGGCGGAGATCCACCCAGAACCGGAGCCGGGGCGAGAAGTTGCAACTGCCACGGCTCCCAGAGGCGCGGCTGCTCCCTTGACAGCGGCGCAGGGCCAGACCATCGGGCGGATGATGGACGAGCTGGAGATCGGGAAGGAGATGCGCGCCAGGTACGTGTCCAACGTGCTGGGGCGCGAGGTCGGCGGAGTGGATGAACTGAGCCGGGGAGAGGCCTCCAAGGTACTCAAGCAGCTCGTGGCCGACAAGGAGAGTCTGGCGACAGCGGCGCGGGCGGCGGAAGAGGATTTTATAGACTTCTGAACTGGCTTAGCTAGCGCCGGGCTTCACCTGGGGTCCGGCGTCTATGCCATTGTGGCGGGAATCAGCTGGTGACAATGACGGGATCCGCTCAGGTCGGTAATCGATGCATACATCTCTTGTGGCGCACAACGAGGAGGCCAACGAGATGTACGACAACGATAATTGCAACGACTACAAGGCGCAGC
>JAKASN010000409.1 GCA_021819025.1 Actinomycetes bacterium
AACTACAGACTAACACAGCACAGCGAGCGTGACATGGTGGATTATGTGTCAGACAGATCTCAGTCGATGGTCATCAAGGCCTACAGCAGCGTCACTTTAGAAGAGCCGCACCCAAAAGAATTAGTGGAATGGGTGGTAACGAATTAGCGGAATGGGTGGTAATGAAATCCTGGAATACTCACACCGGTTCTCCCCACGCCGCGCTCGTCGCCTACAACACGGCCCGTGCGGCCTGGGATGCCTTCACCGCGCTCACCGCTCGGCCCGTCGCGCCCGCTCCCAAGCGCCGTCGCCGCCTCGACACCAAAGAGAAAATGCTCGGATTCCTCGCCGAAATAGCCCGCTCCACCAGCAACAATTAGAGCGCGGTCGGGGCTTGTTCTAACCCGGTCCCCTGGTCGTCGTGTCCAACCAACGCCGCTAGAACCAACCCGCTAGGGCTTGATGCGGAACTGCCTGTCGGCGTCCTCGGTCATCCGCAGGAGCTCTAAATACCGGTCGAGCATGGTTTCAACTGCCGCCGCAGTGAGAGCGACAAACTCCTCGTCGTCCCCTTGCACCTGTGCGCGTTCCAGGGTTTCCAGGTATTGGGCACGGCTTGTTGCGGTGTAGAGCGCTGGTGGATAGCCAGCCTGCATCAAGAGCAAGTTGACGATCATCCGGCTCACCCTGCCATTGCCGTCAATGAAAGGATGGATCGCGGCGAGTTCGACATGGGCGCGGGCAGCAAAGGAGATCGGATGCTCTTGTCCGGGACCCTTGCTTACCCGCGCCACGAATGCCGCCATCGCATCTGGCACCTTTACCCAGTTGGGCGGAATATGGGAAGAACCGACGATTCGGACCGGTTGGCGGCGGTAGCTGCCTGCTTCGGCGCCAAGGATTCCCCGCATGATGATTTCATGCAGCCTCAGAATTATGTCCTCGCTGATCGGTTCGCAGGCAGCCGCCACGTTCTCCAGCCAGAGAATTGCGTCACGGGCGTTGACCACCTCGAGGTGCTCGCGCAGGAGCTTGCCCCCGATGGTGATGCCGTTCTCCAGCACCACCTGGGTCTCGTGCAAACTGAGCGTGTTGCCCTCAAGCGCCGTAGTTTCGTGGGCATAGCGCACCAGAAAGTCGTCCCGGAGGCTGCGCAGACTCTCGGTAGGCAGCGGACGCGCATTGGCCAGTCGATTGTATTTCTCGGTTACTCGCACTAGCAGCGCTTCCATCGTGATACCTCCAATTACCAAGCTACCACGCCCCCAGCATGGCCTTTCACCGCCTCGCCCCGATCCGCTCGACCTCGCCCTTGATCGTGCCGATCTCCTGTTGCATCCCACCCAGAACCTCTTCCAGCCTCTCCAGAAACCCGGGCATTTGCTTGTTCAGGTTCGCCGCCCCACTTAAAACCTCAAGAGTCCCGCTCATGAGCTCTCGAATCTTCGCCACCATAAGAACAGATTCGCCACCAGCGGTGTCTCTGTAGCCCATCGAGCCCATTATCAATCCTTTTAGCTCCAGCACCTCATCTCGAAGGCTTGAAACCTCTTTAGCGGTCTCTGAGGCGCTCGTCTCGGCTCGATTGATCACCGCCCCCAGCATCGCTACCGTCGCCCAGATCGGATGGTCATCATCCAAGCTCTCTAGAGCGGCAAGAGCTTCTAGCGCTCCAACCTGCTTTGCATCGCTGAGCTGCTTCAGCGCATGATCTTTTACCGTTGGCTCATTCATGTCCACTCCCCGCGTTGCGTTAGTTCTGGATCTGCCCGGTATGTCAATTGCTTTCTCTCAAACTCCCCCGGTTGAACAGGTTCCTTGCCAGTAAGTTTGGGCCACAGATCGATGGAACGCGACCTGATATTCCACTTGTCCGCATTGCAGAGGGCTGGTGATGGAAAGTCATCGCCTTCAAGCCTCACCAGGGTGTCATATTCATGCCAGCCCGGCCTGAAGAGGTATTCTCTGCGCAAGTGCACAGCCTCAGCAAGTCTTACCACCGGACTGCGCTTGCCTAGTTCCAAACCATCGGCACTGTAGGCTTCCTCGATCTTTTGCACCTCGTCGTCGCGAAGGCGTTCCCTGATGAAGAGCCATTCAGGCACCTCCTCGAAGCCTTCGGTGGCATCGGGCCTGTCGTAGCCTTGCAGCACTATGGCATTTTCGGCACCCGCATCCGCAACTTCGAATGCCCCGCATTCAAGTGCTTTGGTGGAAAGCAGGTGGAGCTTTGAATGCTTGGCTCGAAAGTCACTGAATCTATAAAGAAAATCCACTTTGAGCTGGTCGTATTCCTCATAGGCTTCATGAGCCAGCTTCTTGGCCGCCTCCTGCTCCTCCTCTGGAATACCCAAGCTTCTCTGGTGCATTTCATTGCGTGTGCGCCCCGCGTCCATCATGCGTTCATATAGCTCAGGACCGCTTTCGTAGGGATCGACACGTGGTACCAGCTCTACCCTCGCTGGGAAGCGGGCCGACAACCATTCCTTCGATACCTGTTCAGACCCGACAAGAGAATCCTGGGCTGGCTCGGCCACCGCCACCTTGGTTCCCACGACCTCACCCGCGATATGGGGGAGTGGTGTTGGAGCAACACGCTCTTCACCAGTGGGCATCCAACTGGCCTGGACAGCGGGGGAGCGCAGCCGCTCAATGGTCTTGAACTCCGCGATGAGCCGACTGAAGTCGGCGCCCGAGATCGCAACCTCGTGATCCAGCGGGACGAGAAGAAGGATTGCCGCCCAATCATATCCCTGGTCAAGCAGACCTTTGATGGCCTGGTAATTGCCGTTAGCCCAGCTGAAGGCTGCGGCCCGCTCAGGAGACCTTCGCCATGCAAGCTCCATCCGATAGAGGGTTCGGACCGAATTGGTGCCCACCGCGATCCCCATCGCTCTGATCCGCTCATCGACCTCCGACCAGGGGACGCGCCCACTGCGCCATTCGGTGATCGCGTTGAACCGTTCTCTCACCACTTGCGATAGCTTCATGCCCACCTTCCCAGCAACTCGACCTTGAGTTGCTTATACGTAGTTAGTTACGCCGCTTCGAGAATGAAGTGATAACGGTCCTGTAGCCGCAATAGAACCAAACGAGAACGGAATGGTAAGAGTGCGCCCCGGGATCGTGAACATATTGCCGTC
>JAKASN010000410.1 GCA_021819025.1 Actinomycetes bacterium
CTGTGGGAATTTGAATCCTCGTGGACGTCGGATGCTCTAGCAGTTCGAGCGGTCGCAGACTGGCGTGATGAGCACTAGGACAACACAGATGCGCATCTCAGCCCATGAGACTTCACCTGACACAGTTGCGGTAACGATAATTAACTCTGAAGCCCTCACCTAGCATCTGGGACTCCAGCAAGCTGCCTGAGTACAGCTCGCAGGCTACTGAGTGGACACCGCAAATTCTCCACGGAACGCCTTCGCCATTTTCGCCCTTGAGTTCGTTGTTTCTCCAATGCCAACAGCGCCGGACCTCACCCGAAGCCCGGCGCTCCCTAAGTCCGCTCAGAAATCTATGAAATCCTCTTCCGCCGCCCGAGCGGCTGTCGCCAGGCTCTCCTTGTCGGCCACGAGCTGCTTGAGAACCTTGGAGGCATCGCCCCGGCTCAGTTCATCCACCCCGCCGACCTCGCGCCCCAGCACGTTTGACAGGTACCTGGCGCGCATGTCCTTGGCGATCTCGAGATCGTCCATCATCCGCCCGATGGTCTGGCGCTGCGCCGCTGTCAAGGGAGCCCCTGCGCCCTTGGGAGCCGTGGCAGTCGCAACCTCCCGCTCGATCTCCGGCTCTGGATGGATCTCCGCAGCCCCATGGTCGTGGTATTCGGACTCGTCCTCGCCATCATCATCGCCGTGGTATTCGGGCTCCGGCTCCGGTTCTTGTTCCCGCGCCACCGACACCGACCCCTGCTGCTCGCCTGTTGCGGCGAGCGCCTCCTTATCGGCGACCAGCTGCTTGATGATCGCATTGGCCTCGCCCTCAGTGAGGTCGCGCACCGACTGGATCTCTCGCCCGATCACCTTGCATGCGAAGTCGAGCCGCTCTCCCTTGGGAACTGCGGTCTCAGCCATGAGCTCTCCGATCAGCTTGATCCAGCTCGGACTTGCTTGGGTCGGTACCGCTGCAGCTGCGACAACAGACCCAGCAGCCTCACTCCCCGCCGATGCTACATCCGCTACCGAACCCGGCTGGCCTTCGCCGTGGCCATCGATGGGAGCCGCTTCGAGCCGCTCCGCCTTGCTCCAGAGATCCAGCGCCACTCCGAATCTCATCGCCGCATTTCTAAGCGCGTCCGAAATCAGCTGCTTGTAGAGGTCCCCGGCATCGGATGCCACCGAACCCACGCCCAATCTCGTTACCCCGCCAACGCTCAAGCGGATCCACATCACATACTGCCCATCGGGGGACTTGGCGATCTTGGGAAGCCCCTCGGCGTCGAAAGCCGCTGGTTCCCAGCTCCACTCCGGATCGACCAAGAGCAGGCGGTTGGTGACATCGGCATGGCCGACATAATCGAGATGCATGTGCGCACTGGTTACCCAGTTCCCGCATACCAGGCACTCGCCCTTGCGATGCTTTTGGCATACCTTGCCTTGGGCCTTGCGGCAATCTGCACAAGTGACTCGCGGCAGCTTCGATATAAATTCCGGCTCGAATGGCGCTCTAAGTGCATTGCTTGTTTCGGTGTCCATCTTGGTCCTCCTTGTTGTGGAATCTGCATTAGATGTATGCACGCGAAACGGATGTTGCGACCGCCCGCGGGAATGCAAAAGGGCGGGACCCGTAAGCCCCGCCCTTGAGGGTGTGCACCGGGGCGTGAATCCGTTGGGTTTCGCTACGCAATTGGCCCCGCTGCACGATTGTTGCGATTCATCCCGATCTCAAGGCTTCACTGGTGGCCTCCTTCTTTCAGGCTGATTCCAGCCGGTTGATGATGCCCTCCAGGGCATCTCTTACTCGAATAAGATCGCCGCAATGTCTCGCTGCGATGCTGTTCGAGTTCTGGTCGAAGCGGTCGTCGGCGGCAAGGCGCCCGACTCGCTCCGCGGCCTTGGTCAGGTCGTAGACGGCGTTGAAGAACTGATCGGCCAGCGGTTGGCGGTTTACGGCCCTTTTGTCATCGAGCCTCGCGCCCTTCACCCCGCCGCTCCTGTCCGCCCGCTCGTCCAGATCTCCGAACGCTTCGGGGTTCTCCGCCGCCGCCTTCATCACGGCCTCGGCTTCTTCGATAACGGCGTTGAAGAACTTGCTGCCCCCCGGCTTGTGCCTCGCCGCTCTTTGGTCCTCGAGCATCTCGCCTTTGACCTTGCGCACCAGGTTGGCCCGGCTGAGGTTCCCCTCGGCCTTGGCCTCTTCAATGGCCTGGTCGAACTCCTCATCGCCAGCGCCCGCAAGAATGTAGGAGTCCGTTTGCTCCTTGTGGGTACTGAAAAACTCAGCCGGTGCAGGGAGGGGGTCGTACCCATGGGTACGACCGTCGCGAGCAGGGATATCTTTTGGTGGTCGAACTGTCCCCTCCTCCTGTCGAGCCCGGACGAGTTCACCAACCCGGCGGTCGCACCTTCGAACGACCTCGGTCGCAGCCATCTGGGCATCGTTGGCCATTTTTTTCTCGCGGATCACGCTCTCGAAGCCGACGGCTATGGCCGTGGCGCTGCGTACATCATCGATGTTTTGCGCCTCTTGGAGCCAGGCCTTCGCCCGGTAGAGGACCGTGGCCATGTAGCCCACAGGGTCGAGCTCCAATGAGGTCGCGTCGGGCTCGATGGGCAAATAATCAGTCATGAGATTCCCTTCCGGTTGTGAGGTTGTCGGTATCCGTCCTCTATAGATATGCACCACTCGGACGTGTTCACGGGCCGACCTCCCCCGCAGTTGCGTCGGCCCGAGCTGCGAGCCAGAGGTCTCGAAGCAGCGCCTTGCCGACCAGGCGCAGCGCCGCGTTGTGCTGGTGCGCCTTGCTCCATGGCGACCCTGCTGCCGCTGGCCGTCCCGCTGGCCCGCAGCGGTTGCACTCAGTCGCATGAGCGCGGTCGGCGTACTCCTTGCGCCCATCAAGATAGGTCTGGCCATATTTGCTGATCCCTTCGCGCTCATCGCTGCCCTCGACTACGCGAACGCCTGCCTTCACGCATGCCTCGGCCAGGAGATGTACTAGCATCTTCGCCTTCGGATTCCCCATCGCGGCCAGCTCTTCTGAGTATTCCGAAACTCTTTACCACCGAATCCAGTAATTCTTTACCAGTCGATCCAGCAATTCTTTACCAGTCCACCCAATGTATCACAGCCGTCGTTTCAGGT
>JAKASN010000411.1 GCA_021819025.1 Actinomycetes bacterium
TTGAGCCGGATGAGTTAGAAATTCTCCAGTCCGGTTCTTAGGGGGGTGCGGCCCAGCAATGGGCCGTGCCTACCCGACAAACCGTGCGCGTTTCTTCTATCGCTTTTTCAGACCCGAAAGTCACGATTGTGCTGGAGTTATTCCCCGATTAGGTGGCTCGGGGGATCCACATGAGTGTTAGGAGAGCCGGAATTGTCCGGCTGTGATACATTTCCTGGGGAAAATAGCGTTCTTTACCTGCGTGTGCAACCGTCTGACTCCCTTTTGGAGCTCGAGAAAATTGTCCGGTCGTCCCTTGATTCGCGGGAGAGGATTCGTGACTTCGTGCCGCATGTCACTCTCTATGACAATGCCCCGGATCAGGTGGCACAACGCGCTCTTGAGCTCTTGGCAAACTACGTTAGAGCATTTCCGGTAGAGGGATTTCAGATATTGCGCCAAGATACCAAAGGGACATGGCAGCGCTACGGAGAGGCCCTCTTTGAGGACATCAGGAGGCGCTCGGGAGGAGGACTTCCAGTGACCTTCGTTCGAAGTGGCTCGGTAGGTCCATGGCTTGAACGATTTAGTCAGGTCACCGAGGTGTCGTACCCCGCGTATCCATGGTCTGGCCGGGAGTCCGGTTTAACTCCTCAAGAGACGCTAAGCATCAGTGGGTACCGCGATGACGGCGCGCTATGTGCGCTTGGCATGCTGGTAATTTCAGGAGCGCAGGCTTTTTTGGAATGGCTTTGGGTAGCACCGGGTGAGCGAGCATGTGGCCTGGGGGCTACCCTTTTGGATGAATTGGCCCACTATTGCAGCCAGCGAGGACTGCGTGCCCTTTATGCCACGATGGTACACTCTCACCCTGAAGAATACGCCAAGGTGATCCATCTGCTTGGCAGCATGGGTGCGGAAACTTTGAGATGGGATCGCCTTGGCATGCTACAAGTTGACGCCCACGAATCTCCTCAACTTGTCGGGTCGGTGATGCGACTCGATCTGTCGAACCGTACCTGAGCGTGACCGCATCACCAGTGATTGCGTCACCGCTCCGCGGGAACTGAAGCGTACCCCATTAAGAAGTTCACCGTCAGTTATTCCCGTAGCCGCAAAAAAGCAGTTTTCACTTCGAACGAGATCCTCGGTGTGGAGAATCTTGCCGATGTTGTAGCCTGCGGCGATCGCAGCGTCTCGTTCCTGGGCATTTCGTGGCCAAAGCCGTCCTTGGATCTCCCCACCCATGCTAAGGAGAGCCGCCGCTGCCACGACGCCTTCAGGTGTTCCACCAATCCCCATCAGGATGTCGGCTCCAGAATTTTCCCAGGCGGCAGAGATGGCGCCGGCGACATCGCCGTCGCTAATCAACCTGATGCGGGCGCCAGCTTGGCGCACTTCGTCGATGAGTTCTTTGTGGCGTTCCCGGTCGAGGATCACCGCAGTGATTTCACGTACTGGTATCCCCTTGGCTTGGGCGACGGCGCGAATGTTCTCCGTTGGAGTCAACTCCAGGCTTACCTTACCGCGCGCCTCAGGCCCCACCGCAAGCTTTTCCATGTAGACGCAGGGTCCTGGGTCGAACATAGTGCCGGACTCCGAAAGGGCGATCACCGAAAGTGCATTGCCGCGCCCGAGAGCTGTCGGAGTGGTGCCTTCAATAGGATCCACTGCGATGTCCACTTTGGGCGGGGTTCCATCTCCGATGCGCTCGCCGTTGAAGAGCATGGGAGCCTCGTCTTTCTCCCCTTCGCCAATGACCACGATCCCATCCATGGCCACCATGCGCAGCGCGGAGCGCATAGCTTCAACAGCAGCACCATCGGCACCATTTTTGTCGCCGCGACCCATCCACCTCGACGCAGCAAGCGCTGCGGATTCGGTGACGCGTACTAGTTCGAGGGCCAGGTTGCGGTCTAAGGACTCACTGTGGTTGCTCATGTCAAAAGGGTACCTTGTCCAGCAGGCCCCCGCTGTCAATAACCGTAGGGACTTTGGTCCAAATTCAGCTCCCCCGAATGGGTTGCAATAGCGCAAAATTAAGTCATAGCATACGAATATGGGAAACGAAGATCTCTGGAGGCGAGAGTACGAATCGGCGCCTACGCGCGATGCCGACTTTGTGACGATGTCGGGAGTTCCGCTTCGCCCTCTCTATTATGGCCAAAGCCGTGTGGCAAATCCCGATGGCGACGACCTTGACGTGCCTGAAGAATTCCCCGGCCAGTATCCCTACACCCGTGGCGTGCACGCTTCGATGTATCGCTCCAAGGTGTGGACGATGCGGATGTTCGCCGGGTTCGGAACGGCGATTGAGACCAACGAACGCTTCAAGGAGATTCTGAGGACCGGGGGGACCGGCCTTTCCACCGCCTTTGATCTCCCCACCTTGATGGGCCGCGACTCCGATGACCCGCGCAGCGAGGGTGAAGTCGGCAAATGTGGTGTAGCCGTTGACACCTTGGATGACATGGAGGACCTTTATGCGGGTATCGATCTAGCGTCCATTACCACTTCCATGACTATCAATTCCCCTGCGGCCATTATTCTCGCCGCGTTTGTGCGACAAGCCGAACTGGCGGGCGTCTCCCGGTCCCAACTTGGCGGGACGCTTCAAAACGACATCCTTAAGGAGTACCAGGCCCAGAAGGAGTATATTTTCCCTCCCCGACCGTCAATGCGCCTGGTGACCGATACCATTAGGTTTGGTGCCGCAGAGATGCCGCGCTGGAATACCGTCTCGGTCTCTGGGTATCACATCCGTGAAGCTGGCGCCACCGCAGCACAGGAACTCGCTTTCACTATCGCCAACGGATTCGGATATGTTGAGGCGGCTATGGCTGCGGGTCTCGATGTCGACGACTTTGCGCCGAGGCTGTCCTTCTTCTTCAACGCCCATATCGACTTCTTCGAAGAGATTGCCAAGTACCGTGCCGCAAGGCGCATCTGGGCTCGCTGGATGAGGAACCACTATCACGCCCGCCAAGAGCGGTCGATGCAGCTCAAGTTTCACACCCAGACCGCCGGAGTCTCGCTCACCGCACAACAGCCTGAGGTCAATATAGTCCGGACCGCCATCGAAGCGCTGGCTGGTGCTTTGGGGGGAACGCAGTCCCTTCATACCAACTCGATGGACGAGGTATT
>JAKASN010000412.1 GCA_021819025.1 Actinomycetes bacterium
ACGATTCCGGCCACTTTTGGATGCAAGTCGGCAGAACGTTTACACCGGAAAATGAAGATACCGCCTGATCGGAGGCGGTATCGTTCGTCAGTTTGATCGCAGGTCTGGACTGAAGCGGCGCTATCGTCCCAAGCAGCATCCCCAGGCAGCGTTCCGGCGAGGCGGAGATGCGTTAGCGAGAGGCTCAATCTGTTTCGCGGTGCGCCAGCGGACGCGTTTGAGGTGTTGTAATGCCGCGGGCGTTGGGGCCCAAAATCATCGTGCCTCTCCAATTGTCTCGGCAATCCCGCCTTTGCCGTAGATGTGGGGACTGCTCGGCTGCTGGATCTGGTCATCTAATCGAATAGCTTCGCCAAACAAAATCGTCTCAGCCAAAGAAGTTTTGATACCGTGCCAGATCATCGCCAAATTGGCGCCGGTGAGCGGATCGATACCGCTGAAGTCGGCTATCAGCTCTGAGATCGAGCGTCTATCTCTTGAGACGGCGTCGAATATATTGCTGGGAAGTTTCTTCACTGTCATTTGACGCAAACCAATTTGGTTGGCCATCTCGAGGTAAGCGTCGTACCAAAACTTCTGGCCCCGAAAGGCCTCTTGAAAAAGAGGACGCACGACAGTCACCCCGCCTCTAGGTAGGCCGCTTAGCATCCCTCTGTCCAACGACTCGAACAAGCCGTCCTCATTCACCCCGTCGCGGGAACGGTCGGGCTTTATCGCCAAACACCAAATAGCTCGTGTCTCCCACGCCGCCGATCTAAGAATCCCAGGTATCTCATCGAACATTCGACATCCAGAGGCAGGGGTATTGACCACGACATAGCCATTAGGAAGGCCATTTACTGCCCCGTTGAAGAGTTCTACGCCCTCTTCTCTAAACAGGGCCGCCAAGTCGATGTCCGCAATCTCGATCGTGCCGTCATATTTCCTATGCAAGCTGGGGGAGTGCTCGTCGCCCTCGATCCCGGAAACGGACACACCGGTCTCACGGAGTGCTTCAATCATCAAGATCGCCATGGTGGATTTTCCAACTCCGCCTTTAGCCCCTGCCGAAAAAATAACCGTCTTGCTCATCAGATGTCTCCTTGCCCTGATACGTCTACGTCGGGATCCGCTTCCGCATGACTAGTTACGCCATTCCGACAGCACACTGCCCGAATATAAACAAGTATGCCTGCCGCCTGGATAAAGAGAACGAAAGCGAAACACCGGAGTCATGTGAGAGCTACCGCTGAAGGTCCTGCCTCAAGCGCGCAGCGCGCTCGCCCATTGCACAGAACTCGCCGTCGAGCTCTGCAATAGGCCCGCCGATGTTCTCCCGGCCGGGTGGGTACCCGAGGATCGAGGTTAGCCACAGAAGTGAGTAGGGCATGGGTCCGATCTCCCATTTTTGTAAGTTTTACAACTCCAATTTTAGGGGTCGCAACCGTGCGGTTTCTCTGTGGCTTTTTCGGGCCCTGAAAGTCGGGCCTGTAGTGGGATTACTCCCCGATTCGGGGGCGCGGCAATCCACATGAGTGTTAGAAGAGCCGAAGTGTTGCGCCGAGTCCGGTGTTCCCGGCTCCGAAGACTGTCACCAGGAATAGATGCTAGCCGGATCACACGCGCGGCCTAAACCACGTGACTGCTTTCTCAGGTTAGCCTCACGCATCAAAGGCGTCCCGGAAAACCCACCGCCAGAGACATGCCAATCATCAAGTAGACGGCCACCGGCAGGGCAGTCCCCAGCGAGATCGCCAACCGATCGAGTTGCAGGCTTCGACGGAGTGCGAATACCACCGGGAACGCTACCGCCGCGACAACATCAATGCTGGTGACCAGAGTTTGCACCGACAGGATCGAGATCGACCATCCCAATAGCGACGCATTTACGAGCAAGTCCAGGAAAAGCAGGGCCAGGCTGCCATAGACAAACCACCCGCGCTGTCCTAACGCTAAGCGGACGGCGGCAAAGGGTATCACAACCGCGATCAAGGTGAAGAGGACGACCGATGCGACGCCGCCAGCCTCCCTTATTGGCGAGCCCCCCAGCAGCAGCGACGAGAGAAATCCAAGATTCGCCAGCGCAGTGATCGTTGTTCCCGACAACGCGCAGGCGATCAGCGTCGCAGGGCGCCACGGGCGGGCAACGATTCCCGCATACGCAGACACTATGGGAACTGCGGAAGCCACCAAAAGAACAGCCGCACCGAGCAACCTGCTGCTGGATAGATAGTGAATGCCTTGGATTGCAGCCTGCATATCCCTGCCCCTTTCGGCTTCCGATTTAGTAAAAGCATCTCCCCAAGTGATTCATGTCTGTATCGCGAGCATCGCGGGGTGCCCGCCTAATGATCGCTTCGTCCCGAGTTTCTAGCCAATGGTCTCGCACGCCTCGGGGGTAGATGAGCCGCCGTTCCACTCAAACGGGAGGGTACCCTGCTCCGCAATATACCGATCGCATAACACATCACCTGCGTGGAACCAGGAACTGCTGTAGAAGTCGAAGGTTGCGGAAAGCATAGTGCCAGCCGCCGCGCAGCTGGATACCTAGCAGTATGTAGTCGGATTGCCATAACAGACAGTCGGTGCCTGCTTGATTACCGTGCCATTGCGGAGAAGCTCTGCGGCGCTACAGCCGTTGTAGCTGGCATAGGCGCTCGTAACCACGGTCGAAACATAGGTGCCTGAACCATTTACGGTAATGCAGACTCCAAACTGACCGGAAATCCCTGGCGGCGCTCCTGTGCACCCGCTAGCTGTCAGTGGTTCAACCCGACTGGCCTCAATCATCTGAGGGATCATCGGTGTCGCAACGTTCCCGGTTACCAAGATCACGGCACGGGAACCATGCGTCTGAGTCGCTGGCTCAGCAGCTTGAGCTGCCGTCGTAGTCCAAGCCGCTGAAACCCCGCCCACAAGCAAGCTCGCAAGCACACTCAAGAAAGCCACGCCTTTTCTGGTACTCCTCATAAAATCCGGCTTACTTATTGGTAACGGACGAAATCCTGCCCAGGCAGAACTCTGTGCGCGATCATGCTATCAGACGAGAGAGACACTTCGCTGCTTTTTCCTCGTTTCCAAGGAGAACCGCCATGGGGGAAGGCGACCCGGTCCGCCTGGACCGCCGATCAGGAGAAAGA
>JAKASN010000413.1 GCA_021819025.1 Actinomycetes bacterium
TCTAGTGCCCGCGCTATTGCCCGGGTCACAGCAAGGTGGCGTGGCGAATTACCATGCATCGTGTCGCCACGAGGAGCGCCAGCGGTAATTGGGGGTGAACCAAGAGACTGATTTCGGATGCCCCCTGGTGGGTTGGGACTAGAGATGTTGCGGGAGAGCTTTTACCATCCTTGCTCAACCCTTAGGTCATGCGTGGAATCTCCTTGCCCCGTCGTGGCGCTGCGATATTGCGAGATTCCCCAAGCGGAGACCTTGGTTGGCCTATGGGTCTGCGGGGTCCCCCGCATCACGGGCTTTATCGCTTTCATGGATCCGTTTTGCGGGTGACGGGCACTTAGGCGCGGCGCTTGCTGCCTGCTGGCACGCTAAACCAAGTGCCGCCTTGGATACCCGCCAATCTTGGCGACGCGAAGATTGCAGTGCGCCTTCAAGGCTCCATCGCTTTCTTGATAGCGATGCCAAATTGCCGCCGAGCTTGAGAATTTCCCGCGCTTAAGGGGCGGCTTTTGGGCGACAGCTGGGGTGTTCGCTGGCTCGTCCGAGCTTGGGAGCAGGTGAGAATGGTTCCGGTGGACTGCTAGGTGCTTAATTAGCGTTGTGTTGGGTCGGGTTGGCCCTTGGGCATTTGAGGAACCCAATGCCGCCTGGCAACGGCCGCGCCGGTGAGAAATGTGATAGACCTGAAAGTGGTTTTGGGGCTAGTTCCTTCGGAGGTGAGTTCGGTAACTCCTGAGGTGTAAAGTACTTCTGGCTACGGGTAGTTCGGATCCGCACCACTACTGCTGCGGATCTCAAGGCGATCATATCGCTAGAGGGGGAGATCCAGGCGTCTCCCCGAGGCGTAAGAATGTTCGAGGTGGGGGATATGGCAGAGGTCATCAAAGAAGGCAAGCCAGCGAAGATAGCACCGTTTGATAACTCCGGGCTTCATCGTGGATCCGATGGGGTAATCCACTACTCGGCGGTCGATGAGACGCTCGTTGCGATGTTGAGGCGATCGACGGATAGCTTCGGAGCGGCCGAAGCCGTAGTCGAAGTAGGTGGTCGGCGACTTACCTTCACGCAGTTTTGGGACGAAGCGGCCAAGGTGGCCGGTGGCTTGCGCGATCTGGGAATCGGCGTCGGGGACCGGGTCGCTTTGCAGCTGCCGAACGGCATTGACTGGACGCTGGCATTCTTCGGCACCGTATTTGCCGGTGCAGTGGTGGTCCCGGTAAATACCCGCTTTACCGAGTCCGAGGTCAGCTACGTGCTCGAGGACTCCGGCGCTAAGATCGCGCTGCGGCTTGGCGACCGCTTACCGGTCGGCGAGTCTTATCTCTATGAGGGTGCCTCGGCGAGAGATCTTGCCGGGATCTTCTATACCAGTGGCACCACGGGATTTCCCAAAGGCGCCATGACGAGCCACGAAAATTTCATTTCCAACATCGAAACCGCCCGGCGCGTGGTGCCGCTTCCGCAAGGTGGCGCACGCACTTTGGTTTCGGTGCCTCTCTTTCACGTCACTGGGTGCAATTCGCAGCTTTTGCCGGCCTTGTCTTTGGGTGGAACCACCGTGGTGCTGCCGAGCTTTGAAGTGCACTCCTTCCTCAAGGCCATCATTGAGGAGAATATCAACTTGCTGACCTCAGTTCCTGCCATCTACTGGTTGGCGATGAACCAACCTGAATTCGCGGGCCTCGACCTCAGTGGGGTTGAGTACCTCCTCTATGGCGGGGCGCCGATTTCTCCGGAGTTAGTGCGAAGGATAAAGGCGGCGTTTCCCCGGGCCCGGGTCGGCAACGGTTTCGGCCTCTCCGAGACCGCTTCGATTGCTACCTTTCTTCCCCATGAGTATGCCGATCTTCGTCCCGAGACGGTGGGTTTCGCCGCGCCGCCCGTCGAGCTGGATCTTTTCGAGGCCGACGCTGCTTCTGGCGTTGGCGAGCTTCTCATTCGCGGGCCCAACGTCGTGGGAGGCTATTGGAACAACCAGGGGGCCACCCAAGAGAACTTCGTAGCGGGCTGGCTCCACACCGGGGACATGGCGAGGCTCGACGACGAGGGCTTTTGCGAAATCGTCGATCGCAAGAAAGACATGGTGAACCGCGGCGGCGAGAACGTCTACTGTGTCGAGGTGGAGAATGTTCTCGCGGAATTCCCCGGCGTCTTCGAAGTGGCGGTGCTTGGCGTCAAAGATCCCATGATGGGTGAGAAGGTCGGCGCCATCGTAGTCCCCGTGCCGGGGTCAAGCTTCAACGCCGCCGAGATGCTGGAGTTCGCCTCCTCGAAGCTCGCAGACTTCAAGGTTCCCCAGTACGTGTTGACGAGGAATGAACCGCTTCCCCGGAATGCTGGCGGGAAAGTCTTGAAGGCCACTTTGAAGAGCGATGCACCCTGGGGCGCCCAACTGCGCTAAGTGCTTGGGTGAGGGATTCCTTGGGGCTCGGTTTGCCCGGATGCTCGGCCGGGGCGAGCAAACCTAGCTGGGACCGGTCGGGAAATAGATGATAAAGGAGTAGCTGTGGCACTTGTTGAGACCGTTAGGGGTCCGATCTCGGTGGATGATCTCGGGACGACCTTGATGCACGAGCATGTTTTTGTTCTCTCCACCGAAGTTGAGCAGAACTATGAGACTGAATGGGGGGCCGAGGAAGCGCGTGTCGACGACGCCGTGGCGAGGCTCAACGAACTCTTTGCGCATGGGGTGTCGACGATAGTTGACCTCACCGTGCTGGGCCTGGGGAGATATATCCCCCGAATCCAGCGCATTGCGGAGCGTACTCCGGTCAATATCATTGTCGCCACCGGCATCTACACCTATAACGACCCGCCACTCTATTTTCACTTCCGCGGCCCGGATCGTCTCCTCGGGGGTCCCGAGAGGATGGTGGAGATGTTTGTGCGCGACATTGAGGTAGGTATTGACGATACCGGCGTCAAGGCGGGAGTTTTGAAGTGTGCTACCGACGAGCCCGGCGTTACCCCTGGCGTGGAGCGGGTGCTTAGAGTGGTGGCCAAAGCTCACCTTCTCACCGGGGTGCCGATCTCGACCCACACCTTCGCCCATTCCAAAGTGGGACTCGTCCAACAGCGGATCTTCAGGGAGGAGGGAGTCGACCTCACCAGGGTAGTCAT
>JAKASN010000414.1 GCA_021819025.1 Actinomycetes bacterium
AATCGTGCATCCCGACTATCCCGACGAGCGCCTCATTGCCTGTAGGAACCCCAGCTTGGCTATTGAGCGGAAAAGGAAGCGCCGTGAACTCCTCGATGTCACCGAAGCTGAGTTTGTCCGTATCGCCGAAGCAGTCTCAGCTAAGCGGCTCAAGGGAACAGCTGCGATTGCCAAAAAGGTCGGCAAAGTCTCTAACCGCTACAAGATGGAAAAGCACTTCACTACCTCAATTACCGAGGAGAGCTTTACTTTTACCCGCAATACCCAAGCGATCGAAGCCGAAGCAGCACTGGATGGGATCTATGTCATCCGCACTTCGGTAGAAGAAGGTGAGCTGAGCGATGCAGAGGCGGTAGAGGCCTACAAAGGCCTCTCAGCGGTAGAGCGGGACTTCAGAAACATCAAGGCCATCGACCTCGATCTTCGCCCCATCTATCACTACGACGCCAACCGGGTGAGAGCCCATGTCTTTATCTGCATGCTCGCCGCTTATGTAAACTGGCACCTCCGTAAAGCCTGGGCACCGCTGTGCTTCGGTGATGAGGAGATTCCCGCTCGGATCGATCCCGTGGCACCGGCACAACGCAGCGATGCCGCCAAGCTCAAAGACGCCAGCAAACAAGCTCCCGACGGAGAGGTTCTCCACAGCTTTACCACCCTGTTGAATCACCTCGGCACCCTGACGAGAAACACCGTGGTATTTGCTGGCGGGGTAAAGATCGAGAAGCTCTCTATTCCCACTCCGACACAGCGCAAGGCATTTGAGCTCATCGGGGTACCCGTCCCAACCACCCTTGGAGGGAAGTCGACAGAAAGATTGAGCCGAAAATAAACAAAGTCACCTGGTAAGAGGTGACTTTGCTTGGTTGTTCAATCGTAAGATCGGCCTAGCGCAGCCCCCAAGTTGCGCACCGACGCCTCCGGAGAGATCCCTTGGCGCAAGCGCCGACTGAAATACCGCGTCGCTTCGGCGTTTTTCCGCCTCGGCGGGGCCGCATCGCAGCGAACTCGCCATGGCCAATTTCGCAACGCCATGACAGGCGATCCTAGAGCTCCTCAGCTCACCCTGGCCCAAGAGCCCACCGGGTAAAGATCAAGCCCACTAGGAATTCGAGCGCAACTCCGGAAAGTCGTCATAACTCCACTCTCCGCTCACAACCGTGGTCTGGTCCTGGTGAAGATCCTTCTCGCGCCCACGCAAGTCGACGCGGCGGATCTTACCCGAGATGGTCTTGGGGAGTTCACTGAACTCAAGGCGCCGAATCCGCTTGTGTGCGGAGAGGTGCTCCTTGGCGTAGGAGAGGATGGAAAGAGCCGTCTCTCGGTTCGGCGCGTAACCTTGCGCGAGGGTGACATAGGCCTTGGGGACAGCGAGGCGGATGGGATCCGGCGAGGGAACCACGGCGGCCTCGACAACCGCCGGGTGCTCAATGAGCACACTTTCGAGTTCAAAAGGAGAGATGCGATAGTCAGATGCCTTGAAGACGTCATCGGTACGTCCCACGTAGGTAATGTAGCCTTCCTGATCGATCGCCGCCACATCGCCGGTGTGGTAATAGCCACCCTTCATCGCCCCGGCACTGAGTACCTCGTCGCCCTGGTAACCCACCATGAGCCCCACTGGGCGAGGCGAGAGGTCCAGGCAAATCTCACCTTCAGTGGAGACTGCCTCGCTGAGGGGATCGAGAAGGGTGATGCGGTATCCCGGAAGTGGCCTGCCCATGGACCCAGCCTTAAGGGGCTGCGAGGGCGGATTGCCGATTTGTGCGCAAGTCTCGGTTTGGCCATAGCCATCGCGGATGGGCATCCCCCACGCCTTCTTGACTTGTTCGATTATCTCTGGATTCAAAGGCTCGCCAGCGCTGACCGCCTCACGCAGCTTGGAAGGTCGTCGCGAAATGTCGGCCTGGATCAGCATCCGCCACACCGTTGGCGGGGCACAAAAAGTGGTCACGCCGGCTCTGTCCAGTTGATCAAGCATCGCCGAGGCATCAAAGCGTGCATAGTTGTAGACAAAGATCGTCGCTTCGGCGTTCCACGGCGCAAAGATGCTGCTCCATGCGTGCTTGGCCCATCCTGGCGAAGAGACGTTGAGATGGATGTCCCCAGGCTTTAGTCCGATCCAGTACATGGTGGAGAGATGGCCAATGGGATAGGAGGTGTGGGTGTGCTCGACGAGCTTGGGCTTGGAGGTCGTGCCGGAGGTGAAATAGAGCAAGAATGTCTCATCAGGGCTGGTGGCAACGTCTGGGTCGAAGTGTGCGCTCGCCTTATAGGCCTGGTCATAGTTGGCCCAGCCGGCTTTGTCGTCTCCCACACTTACTTTGAGGTAGTCCCCACTGACGTCGGCAAACTTATCGGCGTCTCCGGAACCCACCACCACCAGGCGGGCGTTGCCACGCTCAATGCGATCGGAGAGATCAGCCGGAGCAAGCAATGGGGTGGCGGGAATAACCACAGCGCCAAGCTTCATCACCGCCAAAAAGGTCTCCCAGAGTTCTAACTGGTTTCCCAACATCACAATGACGCGATCGCCCCGACCAAGACCTATCGACCTCAGCCAGTTGGCAACTTGATTGGAGCGCATCGACATCTCCTCAAAGGAGATCTTCTTCTCGGTTCCATCTTGTTCCACGATCCACAATGCAGTCTGTGCGTTGTCTTTGGCAATTACATCAAACCAGTCCAGCGCCCAGTTGAACTCAGCAAGCTTAGGCACTTCAAAGCCGGCATAGGCCCTCGCGTAGTCTTCACGATTGGCAATGAGAAAGTCCCGAAGCTGGCGAAAGCTTTCAGTGGAATTAGTACTTGTCTCCATCTCGCTCTCCTTGTTAATCGAGCAGCGCTCCAAAGGATGACACTTTTTGACGCCCAGTACGAGGCGACCAAATCTGGCGCTTTACCCGCTTAGAGAGAGCCTATGTCCAAGGAACGCTCGACGCAATTCCGAATCTCGCATTCCTAAAGTTGGGACGCCCCAGCCCAACTCAGGCATTGCCGCGCTAAAAGGTAAAGCCCGGGCGGCGCGCTTCCTAATATCAAGTTCGATGCGCCAAGGTCAACTCTTGGGCCGCCGTCGATCGAAGACCGCAACACCGGTCGAGCCGATCTCT
>JAKASN010000415.1 GCA_021819025.1 Actinomycetes bacterium
CCGGGGCCGACGAGGCGGGCGACGATCGAGAGCAGATAGGCGAAGGCGGGACCGGGATGGTGCCAGCCGAATCGGTCATAGAGACCGAGGAGCAGATGCCAGTGAAGAGCCGCTCGCACGTCGACATCGACCAGCGCCCAGTCCCCATTGAGGTAGACGGGCTGGTGCAGTGTCGCGAGATGGACCGCGACTATGGCGAATGGCAACACCACAATCGCGAGGGCCGCAGCATACGGAGCAGACCCTCGGCCGCTGCGAAATGGTTCATCCCGGCGGCCCTGCGAAAGTAGGGTGTCCGTCGATTCGGTTGAATAGTTTTCAATGACACAACGTTACGCGACTATCACGGCTCTTTGGAGCAAAGTTTTCCGAATCGATCCGCAAGACTTGAATACAGAGCCGCCACGCTGGCGATCCTGCGTCACCGGGGAGCGGCAGCCACAATACTCGTGCCCGCTGCCCCCTAGCTTGTCGTGTCCGTCGCGCACGCTCCGCGGGCTGGCGCCAAAATGATCAGTGCCGTGCTGCTCGCGGTTCTCGCGGCTGTCTTCGCCTCGATCGCCGCGACCCACCAAACCGCTCTCGGCCGACTGACACCACCGCGGGTGCCCCCGTGTGACTGAGTGGTTCCAAACCCGTAAAGTGAACCACCCGACAAACAAGGAAGTTTCGGTAGCGTGGGGTACATGAACGAACAAGCAGAGGCGGCATCGCAGCGCGAGGTGACGACACGGTGCTTACCAAGGTACAGGGCGAGTGCGGCCATGCTTCTCGTTGCCATCGTCGGAGGCGGTGTGGCGTGGGCAGTCCATCACTCCAACAGCGGGTCTCTGCCCACCATCGCGGTCCAGTCTCCCGTTGACACCACTGAAGCATGGTTTGGGGCGGTGAATGTGCAGAATATGCCTCTCGCCCAAGCACACTTCGCCTCCGCTGATCGCGAGCAGATGAACTGGTCGTCGTGGGGAAAGCCATTCACGGACCTCCACTGCTCGCTGACCTCGCAGAGCCAGAATTCCGCTGGGGTCTACTGCACATTCGCCACGCAAAACGATCCGGCAACTGAGATGAGCAACGTCAACTTTTGGAGCGTGCACTTGATACGCGCGTCCTCGGGGCGCTGGCTGATTACCAACTACGGTCAAGGTTGACCGCCACGGCCGCAGCGAGTACAGGCCCCGGGGATCTCTGATCGAACCCTGGGGTGGGAAGACACCACCGTGCACATCAAGATGCCTCCTGATGTGCAGAGCATAGGCAGTGCGGTCGTCCCGAAGGTTCAGGCGCATCGCGACCAGGTCGAGCATCCGGTTCGCCCGCTCCTGGAGCCGGCAGCAAAAGGCCCTGGGCTCCATGTAGCCTCGCAGTCGCGCAAAGGCCCCATCAAGGGCTCCGGTCGTGTGGTGCTGGTGGAAGATTGAGGCGTCGGCGAGTTTGCTGACGCACGGCTACCTCGTAGGTGCTGGCCCACGCGTCAACCTGCGTGAATTCTCGAGCTGCCTTGCGAAACGCCTGCCATTCGGCCACCGCTCGAGGAGCCCGACGCATCAGCTGTGGATCGATGAAGAGATCCGGGCCGACGACCGCGTAACCCCACTTATCGAGGTCGACCTCGTAATGCCACGGGTAAAGTGATTAGTTCTCGGCTGCGCCAAGCGGCACAGCACGAGACCTGAATTTTCCAACTAGCGGCCCTGGAAGTTGGGTTTTCGCTGTTCGTCGAATGCGTTAAGTGCCTCTGCGTAGTCGGTCGAGGCCAGGGTAAGTTCGAAGAGTTCTTCCCCGAGGTCCTTCAAATCGTCATTGGCAAGTGCTATCGATGCCACGAGGCGCTTGGTGGCCAAAATCGAAAGCGGGGCGTTCTCACCGAGCTGACGAGCGAGTTCCTCTACCCTGGCGTCCAAGCTGCCGGGTACGATCTCGCTTATCAATCCCAAAGAGAGGGCCTCAGCGGCATCGAGCCGCGCTGCGGTAAAGATCATCCGTTTGGTATTTGCTGCGCCGATGAGGTTTACGAGACGTCGCAATGAACCGAGGGGATAACTAATTCCTAATCGCGCCGCAGGAATCTGAAACTTGGCCTCGGCATCGGCGATTTGAAAGTCACAAGCTACTGCGATGGAGACGCCGCCGCCGATGCAAAAGCCCTCGATCGCTGCGATGGTTGGCTTGGGAATCTGGACCAGGGCCGAAAGGGCATCTTCGGTATTTCGGTCGTATTCCAGCCCGCTGCTGCCATTTTGGCGCATGGCGCGAAATTCCGTGATGTCGGCGCCTGCCACAAAGGTGGCGTTCGTGCCATGCACTACCACAACACGGACATAGTCGTTGGCCCGCATTTCCTCAGCTGCAAGCCGGAGCTGCCACCACATCTCCATGGACATGGCATTCTTTCGCTCGGGATTTGAGATTACGATTTCGCCGATGAATCCGCTTACGCGTGTAGTAACCTTCTGGCTCAAATGGTGTTTCTCCTTGTGTCGAACGGGACTTCCTCATGACTTGCTGGTGCAAAATGAGTGCTCCCGTATCCAAAGCCAACTATGACCTTAGATGCGACCGCAGCCGTTCGGGAACTTTTCCGCTTCGCCAGTAATCCTTGTCGCGAGTGTCTCTGTGGGGCACGGTCATTTGCAAAGTCCAGACGGGATGCCCAGTAGGTCCAGCGTAAGGTCTTGCCTGCGGGCGAGTTGGCGTGTCGCTGTTGCGATGTTGACTGATCGGTGTGTCTCGTGTCGGATGATGCCGATTGCGAGGTTCCGTAGGGTCGCGAGGATAGGAGGATCCTGCAGCTCACCCTCCGACCAGCCCGATCACTGCTGCGGTCAGGTAGGAGGAGAGCTCTTGGCGCAGGGCGGGCTCATCGCGAGCGTGTAGTACGGTGCTTCCTCCGGTGCCGCCGCAGGAGCTGTCGTCGTGATCGGATCGGGTCCGCAGCGCTCCGGGACGAAAACGCGTGGGTCGCTCCAGCCACTGTCGACGGTGCCACGTGAGGTCGCGATGACCGTGTTGCCGATCCGCATGCAGCTCGGGTATGGTTCTTTCGACGAGGCTGGCGACGAAGGGCTCCACGCGAGTCAGCGGATCGTCCGGGTCGGGCCATGCCTGCCC
>JAKASN010000416.1 GCA_021819025.1 Actinomycetes bacterium
GGCTCGGGACCCTCTGACCATGCGCCGGTAGTGGTGGAGTTCGCCACAAAATAGCGCTGATGATTACCCTCCGAGAGGATTTGACGTGACGAGCAAGTGGATTGAAAATCTATCGAGCGCTAGTGACGCTTCCAACTCCCTGCGGCGCAAACAATTCCATCGGATCGGCACTGCCACGCGTCGCATCGTCAATGCGGTAGTGAGTTCCAAAGCACCGAGCGAGGAACTTGAGCAGATCGCCTCGCAGATCGAAGCGGCTGCAGACCTTATCGAGGTGCATCCCTCGGGTCGCGATTATGAAGGATTTGCCGAGGCTGCGAACGCCGGCGACGCATCCGGGTTTCTCGACTTTTCGCCAATATCTGGTTTGTCGAATCCGATCGCTCCGCCCATTGCCCTCTCGCTGGAACTCGACGAGGATGGAGAGCAGATTGTGGTGGGTCGCGTCAACTATAGCTTGGCTTACGAGGGACCCCCCGGATCGGTTCACGGTGGGATTCTTGCCGGCGCATTTGACGAAGTACTTGGACTCGCCCAGTCAATGAGCGGATCCCCCGGGATGACGGCGCGATTGACAATAAATTATCGCAAGCCGACTCCCTGGGGGCAGCCACTGCGTTTTGAGGCCAAGATAGTACGTCGGGACGGCCGCAAGATCTATACCGAAGGTCGCTGCTACGTCGGAGATGTTCTTACCGCGCAAGCCGACGCGCTCTTTATCACTGTTGACATGTCAAAGCTTATAGACCTAGCCGTGCTGCGTGAAGCTCAGCGTGAGCAGCGAAGTTAGCAGATGTAGTTGGCTGGCGCCACTATGTCAGTGTGTTGAGAGCCTTGGCTCGCTCGGAGGCTCGCACCAGAGCGGCGATAAGTTGGAGTAGGTTATCGCCATAGGTGGCCGCAAAGCCTTTCCCGATACCTGGACATGCGGCCAAAGCGTCGACGTCGGTGGGAAGATTCATTGCCAGATAGCGCAGTGAAGTATCCGAGAGGAGTTTTTCTTCAGGGATCAGCACGTCAGCCGCGCTTCGCTTGCGCCAGAGACGCAAGGTTTCATAGACGGGATCAATGGAATGCATTGAGCTGCCGACCGCTTCGAGCTTGGCTCGGTTGTCGCGGATATATTGCAGCGCTCGAGTTCTTGGGGCACGCGTGCCATCGTTGGTGTCCAGTAAAGTTTCAATTCCCGCGAGAAGGACCGAGCGTTCCCGGGGCTGGTTCGAATTGCCCCGCTGGTGTGCCAGCGAGAGATAGACATGGTCGCGAGCGCGGGTGATGCTGACGTACAAGAGGCGCTTGTCCTCTTCAAAAGAGTCTGGCCGTGTCGACTTGGCATGGGGAAGGATTCCTTGCTCAAGGGCCACGACGTAGACGCTGTTCCATTCCAAGCCCTTGGCTCGGTGCATGGTGGTAAGAGTAACGCCGCGCTTTTTATTCGGGGCGCTCTCGGCGGCACGTACCTTGAACCAGTTGGTGAACGTGAAGAGATCCATAGAAGAATCAAAGCGAAGCGCTTCGGCGGCAAGTTGGCGAAAATATCCCAGCGAACTCTCCGAGGCCGAGTCGAACGTGGCGTCAATGCGAAACTCTTCGAGGAGATTGTCGAGCTGAGCAAGGACATCCTGAAGACGACCGCGTGGGCCGAGTACCTCGCGGAGATGGCTGATCGCGGCGCGCAGCGCCCCATCGTGGGCAACCGTGTGCTGACCCGCGATATGGTGGTGGATGCTGAGTGCAGCAAGTTGGGCCTCGTAGCCGGGGAGCAGCGAGTTTGTTCTTGCGATGATCGCGATCTCCTGGGGGGTTGCCCCATTGGCGATGGCCTGATATATATGCTTGGCGACGAAGGCAGCTTCAGCTTCGGCGGTGTCAAACTCGAAAAGCTTCGCGGGTGCGCCACTCTGGCGTTTCGCAAAGATTATCCCGCCGTGGCGCGCCAGCTCAAGATCGGTAAAAGTTTGTGCGGCGGTGTTGGCGAGAGAGACGATCTCGGGCGTTGAGCGGAAGTTGGCTGTAAGATACCGGAAGCATGCCCCTGGAAAGACCTGGTCAAATTGGAGCATCAGCCTGGGAGAGGCGCCGTTCCAGGCATATATCGCCTGTTTCGGATCTCCGACGACGCAGAGATCTGGGTTGTCTCCGATCAACTGAGCGAGAAGCTTCATTTGCGGGGAGTTGACATCCTGGAATTCATCAACGTACCAATGACGGAACCACCAGCGCATCGTCTGAGCGAAGGCGCCATTCTCGCGCATAATCACTTCGGCACGGATTATAAGGTCATCGAAGTCGACCTGGTTGCTTCGTTGTTTATGGTGCTCATATGCGCGGAAGATCTCCACGAGTGTGGGGGCGTCCAGAGCGGTTTCGCGCCGCTGAGCCAAGTGCCACTCTGGGTAAAGCTCCGGCGATATCGAATTCGCTTTGGCGACCTCCACCTCGCGGGAGATTTCGCCGATCAGTAGCGAGGACTCCAAGCTGGCAAGAGTTGTATTCGGCCTTCTGGAGGCGATCAGCGATGCAAAGCGGGGGTCATCTTGGAGGATTTTGGCGAGTTCGCGCCCCTTGCGGTTGATGAGCCGAGGCATCGGCCGTCGGATCTCGTCGTAGTATCGTCGCAAAATTTGGAATGCGAAGCTATGAAAGGTCCCCACCCAGGGCATGTCGTAGACGGCCAGCGACGCGAGACGCGACTTGAGTTCGTCCGCTGCCTGATTCGTGAAGGTAATCGCGACGGTGTTCTTGGCGGGAACCGCAGCATCAAGGCCACGTAGAGCAATGCGCCGGGTTAGAACAGTAGTCTTTCCGCTTCCTGGGCCTGCGATGATGCAAAGGAGCTTCGCGGGATCGCAGACAGCTTCAGCTTGTTCGGGTGTGAGTCCATTGAGATAAGCCAAATCCGCCATGGTTCTCGAATCTTTTAACGCTCAGAATTTCGAGGTGAAGCTTCAGCTATCACAATGGGAATCTAGTGATCTCGCGAGCATCTTAGGCGCGGGCTCCGCACAGCAGAACCATGATTCGCTCAACTGAGGCACTTCGCGAAGTGCAAACTGGCGATAATCGGGCTCGACATAGCGCATGCCGAGAACTTCACAGGTCAG
>JAKASN010000417.1 GCA_021819025.1 Actinomycetes bacterium
ACATTTCACCACAGTTTTGGAATTTTACGATCGGCGGTTATGGAACATTCCTAACACGCTTGAGTGGATATACGAGAGCCAGGCGCAGGTGAATACAGCACCTCCGCTAGGAAGTTGGTGTACTCAGGGTGTGCGCTCAGTTTTTTGGTGGACAAATTGAAGGAGGTTCCAACACACTCGTTTGGCAATGTAGCGATTCCAGCACTAATGGCATCGGCGATTATAATGTGAGTGCTTGGTAGACGTTGGGTGGATGAAATATATGAAGAAATTTAAGATGTTCAATGTTCGTTCCAAGCGATATTTAGCGTTGGCGGCAGGAGTTCCGATCGTAGCGGCAGTTGCAATCGTGCTAGTAGTGATGGCGAACCAGCCATCGATAGTTTCCTTGAGAGCCTCAACCGGTACGCAATCGTCTCAATCGGCTGTTACGAGCACCACAGCGCCCACCACTACGACTACGGTTCCATTTGCGGTAAGTGCTCGGGCCCGTACCTCAGCGCAATTGAAGATCGTCAATAGCCCGGTTCTCGGCGGTGAAGCGATGTCACAGACGACTTCGATTTACCCCTTGGAAAACATCTCAAACTCCTCCTGCACGGTAGGTGAGGGAATGCCGACAGTCCTGCGACTAGTACGTGCGAGTTCGATCTCTGCCTTAGACGCGATGCCGTCTACCCTGCCAGTTCCTTACCATATCTCCTCAAGTCTCAGTGCTTCTGGAACGCCGAATACATATGATCTACCGGAGAATCCAATTACGCTCGCACCCGGGCAGAGCACCGGTCTGTGGTTAGTCGAAGGGGCTACTTTCCCCGCGAATGTACCGACCGTGCAAAAGGGATCTCCTGATTACAGTACTTGGCTCGCCCAGCAGACTGCGACGCCGGATTCATGCGCGATTTTGTTTGCAATTCCTACTCCTTCGTGGCAAATCACAGTTTCACTGGTGTACGCGTGTCATGCTGTCGCCACTCCTGAACAGCAAAAGATCGTCGCGATGTATCCGATTACACCGACCACGGCATGGACGAGTGCAATGCATACTGCATTGAACGCACACACGTCGTAATGATCGCACAATAGACCACCTTGTGGCATAAGGTCCGTCGTCCTCCAGTAATTAAGGTCGATGGGCCGTATGCAACATACCGGATCTCCCCATCAAAGTAGGGCACGATGCTTTCTGATCCACGGAGGGCAGGGTCAATAGGGCCAGTTGACACCGTCGGCGTGGAGCAATGCCCTTAGCCGGTAGTGATCGAACTCATGGAACCCATGGCCAGCCCGCTTCACCTTCTTTATGAGCAGATTCAGACCCTCGGTTGGGCCGTTCGATGCCCCGGTGAGGTGGCGGATGAGGATTTCGGTCCTCCACAATCTATCTCGGAGGGAAGACTCACATTACCGGTGGATCAGTTTTTCGGGGGCTCCTCAGCGGATGTTCGTACAGCAGCGGCGAAGGATGCTTTCCAAGCGAGGCGGGTGCAGCTCTCCCTTCAGTGCCGATGCGAACCAGGCGCACGCCACGATGGTGAACACGACCCGTCCCGTAAGCCGATCCTTTTGCGTGACAACCAAATACTTCACTCCGGATTCTTCCGTACAGGGATTCTCTGGTCCCGCAAGACCCGCCTGCTGATCTGCCCGATCAAGAAGGGGTAAACGGCACACTCTCAAAACCTTGAGACTTAGAAGTGTGGACATTGTGATACGATGTATTTATGTCTGTAAATGTTTCTGTTCGCCTCGATGACACCCTGGCTGAGCGTCTTCGGATGCGGGCGCGAGCTTCCGGCGAGACCCTCTCGGATCGGCTTCGGCGCTATGCCGAGGAAGGCTCACGCCGTGATGAACACCCGATGGTCACCTTCCGTGATGGGCCAACCGGTCGGCGCGCGGGTTTGATCGGTGGACCTGACATCTGGGAGATTGTGATGTGGGTCGACGAGATTGTAGCGGACGGTAGCGATGTCAATACGCTTGTTGTTGAATCGGCTTTGAGCCGATCGCAAATAGATGCCGCACTTCGTTACCGCGCCGCCTATCCGGATGAAATCGCCGCACGCATTGAACTGCATTGGCGTGATTCGGTTGCTGCCGACACACTTTGAAACTCCTTCTCGATGAGATGTACCCGCCAAAACTGGCTGATGCATTGCGTGACATCGGCATTGATACCTGCACTGTTTCAGAACTCGGACTAGCGGGAAGGACCGATCTGGATGTATTCGAAGCCGCTACCGCACAAGGTTACGCTGTACTAACTGAAAACGTTGCTGACTTCGCGCAGATCTGCGCTGAGCATGTCACCGCAGGACACCATCACCCAGGAGTCCTGATCGCGCTCTCAACTCGGTTCTCCCGTCGGCCATCTGGGAGGAATACTCTTATCACCGCCATTCGTGCCGTCAGCTCTGAAACGCTCGACGACCGACTCGTGTATCTCAAGAGTTCCCTTCAAGACTGAATTGTCGTCCCGCTGAGCGTCTCTATCAATGTGGTGCCCTTCACCTCGAAAGTCCGACATATCGCAGCCTTGGACATTCCGCTTTCCAACGCTTTTAAAATGGCTTCGAGCTTTTCCGGCGAGATGGCCGCTGGCCTTCCCCCAACCCTGACGCGATGGCGGGCACCGTCAAGACCAGCTTTGACGCGGGTGAGCACATCGGGATCGGTGGTGGCGTCCAGCAGGCCGTGCGAGCCCCGGAGAGGGACTTTCGCATTCGGGGCCAGGGGGTAGCAGGCCCAGCCTAGGGCTGCATAGGTGGTGGCGGCATAAATGGAGGAGCGTCGAGTGGTGTTTGGTTCCATGGCCCTCATATATGTAGCGGAGCGGAACCCTCGCCGCCACAGCTGGGGTGTCCGTTTTGCATGCATATATAGAAGGTGTGCACCGGGGCCACGGCGTCAGCGAGAGCCATGGTAAATTCGCCCCGGTGCACACTCGTCCGCTGGTGGCAGCGGTCGCAGGACGTGGAGGCGAGATACTGACGAGAGGACGTGCAAAAATGCGCCTGGTCAATCTGACGCCGCATAGATCGCAATATATGACGCCGCTGGAACGCGGGTACTTTTGCGCCTGTCCC
>JAKASN010000418.1 GCA_021819025.1 Actinomycetes bacterium
ATCCGGGGAAAGACCGGTGCGCTCGACAAAAGACGCATATCCGGATTCCTGTTTTAAGTAGTCAGTCAATTCGGGGTGTTTCCACTTACGATCTTAGGGCACCTCGAGAGTGCTTGGCTCGGCCCGGGAGAATTAAGCCGCTAGTTGCTCGGTCTTTCTGCGCCGCAACACCAGTCGACCCACAATTATCGCCAGCTCGTAGAAGATTATGAGGGGAATTGCCATCGCAAAGAGCGAAAACGGATCAGAACTCGGAATCCCAATCGCGGCGACAGCAAAGATAATCACAATTGCCCAGCGTCGATAAGCCGCCAACTTTTGCGGGGTGACAACTCCAGCGATCTCTAGTGCCACCAAGACCACGGGGAATTCAAAGGAGAGGCCAAAAGCCACCATGAGCAGGACTATGAGATTCAGATAGCTGCTCGGGGTGTAAATCTGTCGCAGCTGGCTGCCCCCAGCGGACTGCAAGAAGCTCAGCGCATGGGGAAAGATGAGATAGGCAACCATCGCGCCACTGGCAAAGAGCAGCATCGACGCCAGTACAAAAGGCACCGCATAGCGCTTCTCTTTGGAGTGCAGGCCCGGGGTTATAAAGCGCCACAGTTGCCAGAGGATCACCGGCGAGGCGATGAACATTCCTCCATAGCCAGAGATCTTGATGCGCAGCGCAAATCCATCGAGAGGTCCGGTGACATAAAGAGAACACGCCCCTTTGCCCGATACGTGGCAGTAAGGCTGGGTGAAGAAGTTCAGCATCGGGCTGTAGAGGAAATAGGCGATAATCGAACCAATTAAAATCGCCACTGCGGCCTTGATCATGCGGCTGCGTAACTCCGCGAGATGCTCGAGAACGCTCATCGTCCCGGTGTTCTCGGTGCGCCTCGCCTTGCGCGACAACAACTTTGGCAATCTTATGCTGCTCAATTGCTCACCTGCTGGTAGATCCGTCAGTTAAGGTACGGATCCGCTTGGAGGGCTGGATGGGCGACCCCTTCAACTGCGCTCCACGGTTCCATGTACTCGCCGAGCCGGTATTGCTCGGGAGGATTACTCGGATTGATCGCCTTGGGTATCGGAGACTCCACCTTGACAGCGCTCGGCATTATCGCCTCGGAGTTAGGCGAGCTGCCTCCCAACAGAGTTGACGCCGCCATTCCCAGCGGCCCCTTAATTTGCGAGAGGCCAAGATCAACAGCTCCGGTCAGGGGCCCCACGGCATCGGTGATGCTAGAGAGGGCTCCGTTCATCTCACCTTGAATCCGGGTGCGAACGCGTTGGAACTCGTTCCAGTACTTTCCGAACTGTTTCATCGCCCCGGGCAATTTGTCGGGTCCGAGCACGATCAGTGCTACGGTAAGCACGATCAGGATCTTTCCCGGGTCTAAGTTCAACATACCAATAAAGATACTCGTCGAAAAGATTTAGCGCTATCCCCGATGGCAACTCGGCTCCACCATGGCACTTCCATTGATGCAGTGAGAGTCGCTGCACTCCAGGCCGAGGCGTGAAAGGATCAGTCCTCCTTGGCGGTTCCGGTCTCGGTAAGGCGCTCGAAGAGGTTCTCTCCGGCGAGTTGGTAATGAAAATCCATCAGCTCGTCGTAGGAGATCGGTTCGCCATGATGATCTTCCTCGAGCTCTTGAGGCATACGCCAAAAGCTCATCGCAACCCCCGAAGCAAGCAGAATATCGACCACCGCCTTATCGGCCGGCTTGGAGACACGAAACGCACACGACGGGCAAAGGAAGTTATAAGACGCTGTTCCGTCGGTAGAGCACACCAGCACTCGCAGCTCCGAAATCGTCAGCTCAACATCTCCACACGTTGAACAGCTGGCCTTGATAAGAGGCACCCTGACTCCCTTCGAACACTGGACTAAGCAAGCAACTGACGCCGTGTCATTGCATCAGCTTCACTGCTGTGTAATCGGCATAGCTTGCTTGCAAGTTGAGCGAACAAAGGAAATACCCACGCCATAAGGGGGTGCACTCAAAGAATCGCAAACCTGCTGAGGGGATAGAAGCGAAGGATAACTTTCCCAACGAAGAGTCGACCAGGCACCACCCCGAAATAGCGCGAGTCGTAGGAGTCACCACGGTTGTCGCCCATCATGAAATAGTCGCCTGCGGGGATCTTTTGGGTCCGGATATGGTAGGTGGCGTCACCTGGGGGGAGATACGGTTCCACAAGGACTTTCCCATTGATATAGACGTGCCCATGCGCCGAGGAGATCGTTTGGCCCGGCAGACCAATCACCCTCTTGACCAGATCCTGGATACCCGGATCGACGGTATCGGCCGGCGGTCGAGAAAAGACCACGATGTCCCCTTCGTGCACCCCTTGGATCGCGAATGAGAGCTTGCTCACCACAATCCGGTCGCCAATTTGCAAGGTGGGAATCATCGAGCCTGAGGGAATGTAAAAGGACTGGAAAACAAAGAGGCGAATGAGAATCGCGAAAACGATCGAAACCCCAAATGCGATCAGGTTGGGATGGCGATTTCGTGGTCGCTTAGCTTGGGCATTCAGGGCCACACCTTGCACCATCTCATGGTTTTCATCGATTGCCAAACAACTCTCCCGACCTGGCGCCACACAAGGAGACTAGGGGCGCTCTTGATGACTAAAGGCTCTCAATAAGCTTATCCACCCGGTCGTCCTCCGACCGGAAAGGGTCCTTGAGTAGGACAGTCCTTTGCGCTTGGTCATTCAGCTTGAGGTGAACCCAGTCAACGGTGAAGTCTCGCCTCTTCTCTTTGGCACGCTTGATGAACTCGCCGCGAAGCCGGGCACGGGTCGTCTGGGGCGGCACTTCGACTGCCTTGTCGATCATGCCGTCATCCACAATTCGTTCCACCATATTCCTGCGCTGCAAGCGATAGAAAATGCCCCGGTCGCGCGAGACGTCATGGTACTGCAGGTCAATCAAGGAGACTTGCGGGTGCCCAAGGTTAACTTGATGCTTTTCCATGAAGGATTCGATGAGGTGATACTTGATTACCCAATCCACCTCTCTGTGAAGCTTGAGGGGATCACTTTTGAGATTCTCCAAGACGTAACCCCACATCGCGAGAACGC
>JAKASN010000419.1 GCA_021819025.1 Actinomycetes bacterium
CCTCGACCTTGCGCTCAAACTAGCTCGGTTCAAACGGGCATTGCCATGTGGCAGCCACACTGAGTCCATCGCTGGCCTGTCCATGAGCGAATCGAGCCAGGGGAGAGAGAAATACCACTGTCGCTCTTCCATTTTTAGCGACGATCCCCACGCACTCCTCGAAGATGTCAACCAGCCATCTTGGAGGTTCAATTCGCATGAAGCAGTAGGACCGAGGATGGGAAGATTACCTGGTAGAGGATCAAGCAAGAGTGCTACAGTCTCGGTGTTGCGGGTCTCGTGTTTCCCGCGGGTACCAATTGGCGCTGTCATAGATGCCACCGAGGCGCTCTGGTGCCGACTCCCAGCAGCTCCTGAGATGATGCGTGTGAGTGCTCTGGATCGCTCAAGGTTTGCGAGGAAAAGCACCGCGGGGCATTGTGCTCGGTCCCCGAGAGCGTTTCACCAGCGAGAATGGCGTCGCGAGGTTGATTCGCATCTATCAAGGTCAAGTTGACCTACTCGAGAGCGTCAACACTGCTTTCTTAGTAGAAAATGGAATGATGTTGCAAAGTGGAATGGCATTCGATATAATGGCCATATGTCATCGGGCTTGTTGGAGCGAAGCTTTCAAGTGATAGAACTCCTTGCTAAGAGTAGTGATGGGCTGCAACTCGGCTCGATCGCCGAAGCCGTGTCGATGCCCAAAAGTGGGGTACATCGGCTATTGGCCCAGCTCATTGATGTTGATATGGTGAGACATGATGCCGAGAGTGGGAGGTATTTTCTTACCCTAAAGCTTCTCTCTCTGGCATTTGGACATCTCGGCCACATAGGCGTTGCCGATGCCGCCCAGCCCATACTCGATTCGCTGGCCCGCGAGTCTGGGGAGCTGGTCCGTCTGGCAGTTGTTGAATCTGGACAGCTGATCTGGGTTGCCAAGGCACAAGGGTCGAAGTCAGGTCTCATCTACGATCCCCAAATGGGGATGGCGGCGCAGTTGTCTTGTACCGCGAGCGGGCAGGCGTGGCTTGCCGAACTGAGCGATGAGGAGGCGATGCGTCTCGTCTCGGAGCAGGGATTTGGCCTTCCGCCGGAGTTTGGTCCCCGTGCACCTAAGTCGGTGGTTGAGCTTCTCGGTCGTCTCGCGGATTGCCGGAGACTCGGGTTTGCTCGTGTTGTGGACAGCTCGGCGGTGGGAATGTCTGCGATCGCCGCCGCTGTGGTGCATCCTGATCGAGGGGTGGTGCTTGGTGTGGTAAGCGTAGGTGGTCCATCCCTGCGATTGACCGAAGAGAGGTTGGAGCGGCTTGCAGACCCTACCCTCGATGCCGCTCGGAAGCTGGCGGAATTCTGTTCCGCTTCAGCGTATCTTCTCTCGGCTCATCCGCTAGTGCCCGGATAACGACCGGCGATGGCCAGATGCCACGATTTGGGAGGAGATGACGGATGGATTTTACCATAAGTGATGAGCAGCAGGCCTTGCTGGCGCTGATTCGACAGTTCATCAAAGCTGAGCTGAATCCTTTGGAGGATGAGGTGGAGCGAGAGGGATTTCTCGCCCCAGAGAAGGCGCACGCTGTCTTTGAGAAGTCGCGATCGCTGGGCCTCTACGGCATGAATGTTCCTGAGAAGTTTGGTGGGGCTGGCCTGTCAGCCGTCGAGACGATGCTCGTTGAAGAGCAGTTTGGCCACACCACCGACATCCTGGTGCGCCGGGCATTCGGCAACGTCTATGAAGTCTTGTTTGCGTGCGACGACGCGCAACAAGAGCGGTGGCTCCTTCCATGTGTGCGCGGGGACCGGACGTGTTCAATTGCCATTACCGAGCCCGGAGCGGGATCAGACGCAGCGGCGATCCGGAGTCGCGCAGACAAAGTTGGCGATGGCTGGGTGCTAAATGGCCAAAAACACTTCATCAGTGATGGGCTGTTCTCGGACTTTTTTGTGGTTTCTGCAGTCACGGATGTCAAAGCCGGTAGCCGGGGAATCTCACTCTTTCTCGTGGACAAAGAGACTCCCGGCCTGGTTGTGGGACGCGACCAAATGATGATGGGCTTGCGTGGGACTAGCCACGTCGAACTCTTTTTCGACGCGATAAAGCTCACGCAAGAGAACCTCCTTGGTGAAGAGGGAACCGGGATGCGTCAGATATTGACGACCCTGGGGCGAGTGAGACTAGCCCAAGTTGGGGCGCGTGCTGTGGGCAAGTCAAGTCATGTGCTCGACCTGGTGGTGGAATATGCCAACAGCCGGGAGCAGTTTGGGCGATCTATCGGCGAATTCCAGATGATACAGCAGATGATCGCCGATAGCGTTATCGACATCAACGCTGCGCGTTTACTTGTTTTGCGCGCGGCCTGGGAGATAGATCAAGGTCGAGATGCCAGGGATTGGATCTCGATGGTTAAAGTTCACGCTGCCGAAGCATTGGGTCGCGTCGTGGACCGCGCCGTTCAAATCTTTGGAGGGATGGGCTACTGCAAGGATCTTTCGATCGAGCGATACTTTAGGGATGCTCGCGTCGCGCGGATATACGATGGCGCCTCTGAGATACATCGTTCCGTGATCGCCCGGGATACCTTGAAATCTGGTGCGCAGTTATTTGACAATCTTGCTACTAGCGGCTGGTCGTAGCCAATGACATCGCGACCGGATAGCCCTTTGGTTGAGGAGCGCAGCGAGTCCTTCGTCGCGTCGCTCAAGCAAGGGGTCTCTCTTTCTGACCACGGCATCTGGCGACTCGCGTATGGCGCCTTGCGAAACAGGGTCCTCACTTTGGGCGTGCCATCTGCTCTCCTTGGGGATCGCGGCTTTTCGTCGCCAATCAGAGATTTTGCGAATCCTCGGTGGCGCAGTTCGGAAATTCCCCCATTAGTTCTCGCTGCGGCTCCTGAGAGCCGCGCGCCCGGTTGGAGTTTCGAAAGGGGTATGACAACATGGCGATGACGATCTGTGTGATTGGGGCAGGAGCGCTGGGAAGCGGCTTCGGTGCGCTGTTGTCTGAGTCCGGCAACGATGTGGTGTTGCTTACCCGACGCCACGACCAGGCCGAAGAGCTGAACCGACGCGGGCTCATGGTGACCCAGGGAGATCG
>JAKASN010000420.1 GCA_021819025.1 Actinomycetes bacterium
AACTACGCCGTGGAGCACGATTCTTTGCTCGGGGCTCACCGTGGTGCGAAGATAACTCATCTCAGCTTGAACGACGGGGTCGTGGAAGGCTTCGCGCTGCCGAGTGAGAAGGCCTTTTCAGTGCAGTACCACCCTGAGGCGGCGCCTGGACCTCACGATTCGTACTACCTCTTTGAGCAGTTCAAGGAGATGGTGCAAGGTAAAGGTTGATGAGCGAGAAGATGCGAATTGCACTGATTGAGAAATGGAGCTGGCGTGCCGAGAAGAGATGACCTGAAATCGATCCTGGTAATCGGGTCTGGGCCAATTGTTATCGGACAGGCCTGTGAGTTCGACTATTCGGGAACCCAGGCCTGTCGCGTCCTTCGCGAAGAGGGGTACCGAGTGATTTTGGCCAACTCCAACCCTGCCACCATCATGACCGATCCCGGTTTTGCGGATGCGACATACATTGAACCCCTTGAGGTCTCCATCCTCACTGAGATCATCGCCAAAGAGCGTCCCGATGCATTGTTACCCACCCTTGGGGGCCAAACCGCGCTGAATCTTGCCATGGAGCTTGGGGCGGCAGGAGTTCTTGAGAGGTACTCGGTAGAGATGATCGGCGCCTCTGCGTTGGCCATCGATACTGCCGAGAATCGTGAACTCTTCAAGGCCGCCATGGCAGACATCGGATTGAGAACCCCGATAAGTGGCTTTGCCCACTCCCTGAGTGAGGCGCGCAGAGTCGCGCGCGAAGTCGGTTATCCCATCGTGGTACGCCCATCGTTCATTCTCGGCGGTGCGGGAACCGGCATAGCCGCTGATGAAGAAGAGTTTGAAGAGATCGCCCGCTTTGGCCTCTCAGCTTCGCCGATTGGCGAGATCCTCATCGAGGAGTCCATCGCGGGCTGGAAAGAGTTCGAACTCGAGGTGATGCGCGACAAAGCCGATAATGCCGTCATCGTCTGTTCCATTGAGAACTTCGATCCCATGGGGGTTCACACCGGGGATTCCATTACCGTTGCTCCGGCGCAGACTTTGAGCGATACCGAGTACCAGACGATGCGTGACGCGGCGTTTAAGGTCATCCGACGCATCGGAGTGGAGACGGGGGGGAGCAATATCCAGTTTGCCATCAACCCCGCCACGGGCGAGATGGTGGTCATCGAGATGAACCCACGAGTCTCGCGTTCCTCGGCGCTGGCCTCTAAAGCCACCGGGTTCCCCATCGCCAAGATCGCCACCAAGCTCGCCATTGGTTATCGCCTCGATGAAGTGCAAAACGACATCACCAAGCTCACCCCAGCTTCTTTTGAACCCTCCATCGATTACGTGGTTACCAAGATCCCCCGGTGGGCATTCGAAAAGTTTCCCGGAGTCGCCGAGGTGCTTACCACGAGGATGCAGTCGGTTGGTGAGGCCATGGCGATCGGGAGAACCTTCCCTGAGTCGCTGCAAAAGGCGCTCCGTTCCATAGAACTTGGCCGCTACGGCCTAGGTGCAGATCCCTCCGATAAAGCCCTCGAGGCGCTGAGCGCGCCCGAGCTAGTGGCGCGAACCGCCGTAGCAACGCCTTCTCGGATCTTCGAGATCGAAGCTGCACTGCGCAAGGGGGCCACCGTCGAGGAGCTTTACGCCGCCTCGCGGATCGATCCGTGGTTTTTGCACCAGATCGGGCGCATCGTGAATGAAAAGCGCAACTGGACCGGAGACGCTTCACAGCCTGGGGATTCTGAGCAATTGGCTCGGTCGCACTCGCGTTCTGACTACCTTCGCGCCAAGCGATTGGGTTTTTCCGATCTTCAGCTTGAGTACTTGATGGGGATAGCACCCGGTGAAGTTGGAGCGGTGCGTCGCGAATACGGTGTCGAGGTGGTGTATAAGACCGTGGACACTTGCGCTGCGGAGTTCGACGCCAAGACGCCTTATCACTATTCCAGCTACGATTCTGAATCCGAAGTGCGCCAAGGGCAGCGCCCCAAGGTGATCATCTTGGGGTCAGGGCCCAACCGGATCGGCCAAGGCATCGAGTTTGACTACTGCTGCGTGCATGCTAGCTACGCGCTTCGCGAGGCCGGTTATGAGACCATCATGATGAACTGTAACCCCGAGACGGTCTCCACCGACTACGACACTTCTGACAAACTCTACCTCGAGCCACTTTTCCCCGAGGACCTTGACGCGGTGATCGCCGCGGAGTCTGGTGACCCGAGTAACTCGCCGCTGGCCGGAGTGATCGTAAGCTTGGGTGGACAGACGCCGCTCAAGCTGGCACAGAATCTTCCCCGCGAGATGGTACTGGGAACCGCACCGGATTCCATTGATGTCGCTGAGGACAGAAAGCGCTGGTCGGCTCTGTGCGATACCCTGAAGATCCCCCAGCCTCCAGGTGCGACGGTCACTTCATTAGCCGAGGCCCTCGTGGCCGTCGGTGCCATTGGTTACCCGGTTTTGGTGCGACCTTCCTATGTGCTGGGAGGGCGCGCCATGGAGATCGTCTATGACGAGGCCGAGTTGCGAGGTGCTTTCGGGCGCCTTGAGCGCCTCATCGCCGAAGGTGGGGAGGCCCAGCAGCGCCCCATCCTTATCGACTCCTTCCTCGAAGATGCCATCGAAGTTGATGTAGACGCCATTCGGGATGTCGACGGAGACTTTTTGCTGGGCGGAATTATGGAACACATCGAGGAGGCGGGGATCCATTCCGGAGATTCCGCTTGTGTGATCCCTCCCATCACCCTCGCGCCGGAAACCATTGCCACCTTGGAGTACTACACCAGGGCTATCGCCGATTCGCTCTCGGTGGTGGGTTTGATAAACGTGCAGTATGGCGTGAAGGCGGGCGAAGTATTTGTCATCGAGGCGAACCCGCGCGCCTCGCGAACCGTGCCTTTTGTATCCAAGGCAACCGGAGTGCCTTTGGTCAAGATCGCCACTTTGGCAATGGTGGGTGAAACTCTCAAGTCCCTCGCCGAACGCGGTGTCTACCAGCCCGCTGGCCCGGTCGACTATTACTCGGTGAAAGAGGCGGTATTGCCGTTTTCACGCTTTCCCTCTGCCGATACCATCTTGGGCCCCGAGATGCGTTCTACTGGC
>JAKASN010000421.1 GCA_021819025.1 Actinomycetes bacterium
ATCGTCTCTTAGAGGGCCTCGACGACATCGGCCTGACTCTTCGCCATGAAGCCGATATCGCGGCGTATGAGGCAACTAGAAGGGCGTGGCTTCCAGCGTTGGCTTAGCAGGCGATGTCCCCGCAGCGAGGGAGACCGCAATCAGGACCACTATCGCCCCGGCAACAAAGCTTGGACTGAGGGTATTTCCAGCAAAAATGACACCTGCGGCTACCGCCACAAGGGGTATCACATAGGTAACTACCGATGACGCCGTCGCCCCAAGCTGGCGCACCACACGGTGATACATTAAGGTGGCCAAGCCGGTTTGGATCACTCCGAGCACCAGTACCGCGCTCAGCGCGCCCCACAAAGGAATGCTCTTGTGCGCTGGCGCATGAAACATCGCCAGAAACGGCACGCTCAAGATAGCTGCAAAGCCGATTTGGCCGAGCGCCATTACCTTCGCAGAACCAGCTTGATGCGCAAAATACTTGCGCGTAACGACAAAGCCGTAACCATAGAGCGCGGATGCGCAAAGAACCGCCATGCTCCCAATGAGCTCACTTTGAGCGCCGGGCTGACGGCTCAAGGGATCGATAATGATCGCCACCCCGATAAAACCGAGCACCAGCCCTGCAACCCGCTTGAAGCTGTCATGTTCGCCCCCGAGAAAGATCTTCGCAAAGACAAGGGTAAAAAGCGGAGTGGCGGCATTTAACACGCCGGCGGTGGATACCGAAGTCCGCGTCTCGCCCCACGAGATGAGCAGATAGGGCAAAGTCGAGGCTACCAGCGCCTGCAGGGGCATATATTTGAAAAAACGCTTCCTCGCCGGTCGGTCGAATCCCTTGAAAGAACCGGGCGAGAGCAAAACTGCCGCAGCTAAAGTGGCAGTTCCGCTCACCGTCCTGATCAATACGATCACTGCCGGGCTGAAATAGCGAAGCCCGACAGCGATGAGGAGATAAGAAAGCCCCCAGAGACCGCCCAATGCGAGTAACTCGAGCCGGGGATTAATTCGCAAGCCTTAAACGCTTTCCACGACGTAATCGATGCAGCGCACGAGTTTCTCGACGTCCTCAGTGTCGATCGAGGGGAAGGTTGCAATACGCAGCTGATTGCGTCCAAGCTTGCGGTAGGGCTCAGTGTCAACGATGCCATTGGCACGAAGAGTTGCCGCGATCACTTTGGCGTCAATCTCTTCGACAAAGTCAACGGTGGTCACGACCGCTGAACGCATCTTGGGATCACTCACGTAGGGAGAGGCAAACTTAGAAGCATCTGCCCAGTCATAGACGACCGATGACGAAGCCGCACTACGCCCCGCTGAAAAGCTCAAGCCACCGTTTTCCAACATCCATTCCACTTGATTGGCCATCAAAAAGATCGTCGCCAGCGCGGGGGTGTTGTAGGTCTGATCCAGCAAGGAGTTGTCAATCGATATGGTGAGATCCAATGCCGGGGGAATGTAGCGCCCCGATCCCGATATCGCCCGAGCGCGCTCGATGGCGAGCGGAGACATGAGTGCAATCCAGAGGCCACCATCGGACGAGAAGCCTTTCTGCGGCGCGAAATAGTAACAGTCAAACTCCTCGGCGTCGACGAACATGCCACCAGCTGCGCTGGTGGCATCGACGGCGACAATGCCGCTTGCGCCAGCGGGCCGGCGAATATCCATGGCCACCCCGGTCGAGGTCTCGTTATGGGTCAGCGCGTAGAGATCAACGGAGGGGTCCGCGACCGCTTCAGGATGGCTCCCCGGCTCGGATTTGATGACCTCCGGGTCTGCGATGAAGGGTGCCAGCTTCGCCGAAGCGGCAAACTTCGCCGAGAACTCGCCGAAGGAGAGGTGTTGACTTTTAGCCTCTATGAGCGAGAATACTGCGGTATCCCAAAAATAGGTGGTTCCCCCATTACCGAGCACGACTTCATATCCATCGGGAAGGGAAAATAGCGCCGAGAGACCGGCACGCAACTCATGAACAACCGACTTGACGGATTTCTGGCGGTGTGATGTCCCGAGATAGCTCTTGCCACTGGCGGCGAGTGCCTCGATGGCCTGGGGTCGAATCTTTGACGGGCCCGAACCGAAGCGACCATCTTTGGGAAGCAGTTCGGCAGGGATTATGATGCTTGTATTGACTGACTTTTCGCTCATTTTTCAGCACTTCTCACTTTAGGGGGTCTCGGTGACTACAGAGGGAAAACCACGCATCTCGATCCGCGTCGGATCCGTCGCAGAATCGGCAACTCTGGCGATCGACGCCAAGGCCAAGGCGCTCAAAGCTGCTGGAGTCGACGTTATCGGATTCGGTGCGGGAGAGCCTGACTTCCCAACTCCGCCTTCCATCGTAGAGGCAGCCGCACGAGCGTGTGCCGACCCCAAGAACCATCGCTACACCCCTACAGCGGGACTCCCAGAGTTGCGCGAGGCAATCGCCCAAAAGACACTTCGCGACAGTGGCCTCGAGATCACCGCTTCGCAAACCCTGGTCACCAATGGGGGTAAGCACGCAATCTACAACGCCTTTGCCACCTTGCTTGACCCCGGCGACGAAGTCCTCATCCCGGAGCCCTATTGGACCACCTATCCCGAAGCGGTGCGCCTCGCCGGCGGAACGCCGGTCTTTGTGCCATCAACGCGCCAGGGAGACTTCAAAGTCACTCCAGGGGAACTCCGTCCCTATCTCAGCGCAAAAACCAAGATGCTCTTATTTGTCTCGCCTTCGAACCCTACCGGAAGCGTCTACAGCGCCGCCGAGACCGTGGCGCTGGCCAACTTTGCCGCAGAAGAAGACCTCTGGATAATGGCCGATGAGATCTACGAGCATCTCGTTTACGACGGTGAAGTCGCCACCTCCATCGCCACCGTGGACCCGCGCGGACTCGACAAGACCGTCATCGTAAACGGCGTAGCAAAGACCTACGCCATGACGGGTTGGCGCGTCGGCTGGATGATTGGGCCAACCGACGTGATCGCAGCTGCGACGAACTTGCAGTCCCAGAGCACTTCGAATGTCTCAAACGTTCCGCAACGGGCGACGATCGAAGCACTCACGGGCGACCAGAAAGATGTCGAAATAATGCGAAGCGC
>JAKASN010000422.1 GCA_021819025.1 Actinomycetes bacterium
TCATCTTCGTTACGATTGTAGGTGAAAAATACGTGCCCCCCTTGTGCGGTGACCTGGCGACAGACCTCCGCACCAATCCCGCCACCGCCAACGACCAATACTCCTTGTCCAAGAAAATCACTCAACGTTTTTCCTCTCTGTGTTCAGATTTACCACGACTCTCGTCTTGGATAGCGGCCTCGGGCTAACGCAGGCAGACGTTCCACCCGGATGCGGATCTGGCGCGTTGAAGCGAGCGACTCATGCCTCTACAGCATCCGGTTGGTTGGCCGCAATGTACCTCTACGGTCATAGCGAGCCACATCTTCTTGTCACAGCTGTACCGACCTCACATCTGCCGCAGCCACCTGCGGACAAGGACGGATGCACTGCAGATGGGCCAGCAACACTCCCAGATCATCCCTTACAGGACAAATATTCGAGCCTTGACCTGGAACCGCAGGAAGGTCTTGGGCTTCGCCGAGCATCCGATGCGGTTTGCATCGGATGCCCACAATCATCTTCGCCGCAAGATCGCGTACAAGTTGCGCTAGCCTACGGAGCGATGTCGTGATCACGGTAGTCCCACTTATGGTGCAAGAATTTCTCTCCTGCGTCTGGGTCCACATCATGGCCACACCTCGACAGCCCAAACCTACCTCATCTTTCACATGCTCTCAAGCTTCTCATCAACAAGATAAACCTCAAACAATCTCCCAATTGCACGTGGTTGTTACCTAATAGCGATTATGCAACTCCACGCGCCGAGGGGAAATTCGGCTGGCGCTTTTCCTTCAGCGCTGCAGCACCTTCAAGCACATCGGGGCCCATGAAACAGAGCATCTCGTAGGCGGCTGATTGATCGAAAATTGGTCCCGCAGCCCTTAGCCAACTGTTCAAACAACGCTTGGTCAGACGTATCGCGAGTTGAGATCCATTTGCCAGCTCGTGTGCGATACGGAGCGCTTCAGGCAGGACCTCGTCGCGTGGCAGCGCTTTGGAGACCATCCCGATACGCTCGGCTTCTTCCCCGATAATCATCTCCCCGGTGAGGAGGTAGTAGCGCGCTTTTGCCATTCCAGCCAGAAGCGGCCACAAGATTGCGGCATGGTCACCCGCTGCAACGCCGAGCTTGACGTGTCCGTCGCCGATGCGCGCGTCTACTGCGCAGATTGAGATGTCCGCCAGCAACGCAACCACCGTGCCTGCGCCCACTGCTACCCCGTTTATCGCGGAGATTACGGGCTTCTCGCAGTTGATGAGGTTGTAAACCATATCGCTCATCTCCGAAAGCATGTGCGACACCCGATCGTGGTCGTTTGCGATGTCGAGGACCATAGATAGATCCCCACCGGCAGAGAACGCCTTGCCCGCTCCAGTGATGACCGCGACCCTGGTTTTGGCGTCTGCCGAGACATCACGCCACACTCGCGCCAACTCGGTGTGCATTGCCGCATCTGTCGCGTTGTACTTTTCCGGGCGGTTGATGGTGATCAAAAGGACCCCGTCACTATCGCGCTCGATGAGAAGCTGTTTGTAGTCTGAATAGTCCATCCGTCTATTTCCTTCTGTTGGAGCTAATATTTCACCTGTCGTCAACGGGCATTTTCAGCCCAGTGTTGCTTCTCGGAAACCCTTCCGGGGTCTCGAAGAGATTGTTCGCGCACTTCCCGATGGCGCCAAGTGTTACCTGGTAGTGAACCTTTTTTCTGGTTGCAGTCAGTGCCACCGAGCCGACAACTCGATACGCTCAAAACCTTTTATACCCGACAAGCATTACATGTGATCGGCAGAACCGGTCGCAGTGCGATCGGGTGAACTCGGGACGTTGTGAACAACGTAAGCCACTACGAGCTTGCCCCGCTTTTCATCGGACACCCCGACAACAAGCGCGTCGATGATTGCATGGTGTTCATTGAGAACCTCTTCCACTTGAACCGAATACAAGTTGTCATCTGCGGCGGGAATTGCTTGGGCGACTCACCAACTTCAGATCTAACACCTACCACACATCGACTCGTCGGAACCCAACCAGCACCTTGGCCTGTCCCTCGTTATAAGCGCACAAAAGGGTTGTCGCAAAACCGCCTTCAGCAATCTTTTGACGGATCCCTTCCCTATACCACTGCGATCAGCCCGAAAAAACTTCGTCGCTCTCAAGTTCAGTAGCCATTACGCTCCCTCTATTCCCCGAACCCAAGACCCGCTATGAACCCCAACGCCTCTGGGTTCTCCAGGCTGGACATGTCTCCGCTTTTTTCGCCAAGATAAGCCGAACGAATAAGACGCCGCAAAATCTTACCGTTTCGAGTGTGAGGAAGGTCTCCGACGACATGGACCGCCTGAGGTGCCAGTGACTTGCCTAGCGCTTTGGCCACAGTGGCCGAAACCTCCCTCGGGAGATCGTCCGGACTCTTTACCCCAGACCGTTCGGTGACGAAGACCACGATCGCCGAGCCCTTGATCTTGTGCGGTACCCCAATTGCCGCTGCCTGGGCTACGGCGCTGTGCTGATTCGCAACAGCCTCAATCTCCGCAGGACCGATTCGTTTACCCGCGACCTTTATCGTGTCGTCCGAGCGCCCGACCACGGACCAGTGGCCGTCCGCTTCCCGAATCGCGGAGTCACCTTGGACCCAAATGTCTGGGAATTGTCTCCAGTATGCTTCCAAGTACCGCTCGCTCTCACCCCAGAAGCCCTGCGTCATGCCCACGAACGGCTTCGAGATGGCAAGCTCTCCGAGCGCACCCACGATGGGTTTCCCCTCACCGTCGAGCACATCTGCCGCTATGCCTGGCACTGCGGTATTGAACCCTGCCACCTTGATCGGACGCACGAGCACGCAGCCCAATATGCCCCCGCCGATCTCCGTTCCCCCCGAATAGTTGCTGATCGGCGCTCGACCCTTGCCAACATTCCGAAAATACCACCGATAGGAATCCTCGTCCCACGGCTCTCCCGTCGAGGGAAGCACCCGCAGGCTCGATAGATCAGATTGATTGACCGAGTCGCCACCCTGAGCGCGCAGCTGGCGGATCAACGTCGGCGACAAACCGAGGTGGGTCACGCCATAGCGTTCAACCAGTCGCCAGAGA
>JAKASN010000423.1 GCA_021819025.1 Actinomycetes bacterium
GGATAAGAAAGTCGGTCAGCAGGTAAGTTCCCGGCTCGTCGGAAAAGATCTCCTCGATCTTGTCCGCACCGGCGAATACGTCATAGCAGTGCAGGCCGCTCAAGCGTTGCACACCTAGTCGCTCGCATACCTCGTCGAGTGCACCATAGGTGCCACAATCCGCATAAGCCACCGCCACGCGCTTTCCTTGGGCGAGCTCCTTAGCAACCATGCTTTCTACCGCGGGCGCGATACGAGAGGGCCGATCATGTAACAGCGCGGAAAGGTTGTGAACCTCGATGTGCCAGCCCCGGCGCCTGGCAATCTCGCGGATTGAGGAACCCAGGGCTCCACAAGCAATCACCGACGTGGTGAAAGCTTCGCTATTGCACGAAACCGAGCTGGTCGACAAATCGATCGTTGAAGTCGCTCCGGTCGGAGAGTTCAAGGTATTCCACCTCCTCGAGCAGCGCCATCGCCGCAGCGCGTTCGCGTGAACTCAGCAGCGCCATTTTGGCACCCTCGCCCGCAACGTTACCTGCACTCACGATGCGCAGCACGGGAATTTTCGGAACCAGGCCAAGCTTTACCGCACTTGCTGGCGAGAGATAACTTCCAAATGAGCCGGCGAGAAGGACTTGGCTTACCTCCGAGGGCTTCATTCCAGCCTCTTCAAAGAGAATGCTCCAGCCGGTGGCGATAGCCGCTTTGGCGAATTGAAGCTCGCGCACATCCCGTTGAGATATAAAGATGGAATCCTCGACATCACCTTTAGCAGCGCGCCAATAGAGCACGAAGACCCTCTCGGCTCCAAGATTAGTCAGCCGATCGGCAAGCTCTGGGGCGATCTCCTTGGCGTCCTGGTCACTTACGAAACGACCACTGTGGTCAAGAAGACCCACGCGAACAAGTTCGGCGACGACATCGACGAGACCTGACCCGCAAATTCCATCGGGCGGGGCGTCTTCGATGACGCCGAGGCGAACACCTTGTGGAGAAAGTTTCACCACTTCAATCGCACCGGCCGCAGCACGCATCCCGCACTTAATCGAGGCACCTTCGAACGCTGGTCCCGCAGGTGCTGCGGTGGCGATGAGGCGATCGCTGTTACCGAGCACGATCTCACAGTTAGTACCGATATCTATGAAAAGCCGTACTCTGGAGTCGCGATCCATTCCCGAGGCGACGAGTCCGGCGGTAATGTCCCCGCCGACATAAGCACCAAAGGCCGGGAAAATGACCGCCCTGGCGCGTGGGTGTAGGGCGATATCGATCTCCGATGCCAAAACCTCTGGAAAGGATCTCGAAGCCATAATGAATGGCGCGACCCCGAGCGGCTCGGGATCGATGCCCAACACGATGTGTGACATTGTGGCATTTCCCGCCACCGCGACCTCATAGACCGAGCGAGGATCAACACCCGCCTCTTGGCACACCTCTTCAGCGAGAGTATTCAAGGTCTCGCGCGCCAATGCTGAGAGACGATCTAGTGCTGCGCCGCTCGGATCCATCATGATCGCGCTTATGCGGCTAATTACATCGGCTCCGAAAGGCTGCTGGCGGTTAAGCATTGAGCGAACCGCAGCCGGTGCACCAGTAGTGAGATCCAGAAGCGTTGCCACCACGGTAGTGGTGCCGAGGTCGAATGCGATCCCAAACATGGAGTCGGTGGTGTCCCCGACCTCGACATCGATCAAGACGTCATCGACGATAACCGCAGTCACTTTGTAATCAGATAGCCTCAGCGCACGTCCAACCGAACGTATCGCACCGAGGTCGACACTGAGCTCGAGGTCGTCGACGGCATCGAGAACGCGCTCGATATCGCTGCGTTGATCCGCCAGTGTCGGCTCGGCCACTTCTACGAAGCGCTTTTGCACCGCTGGACGCAGAATGACTCTTCTTCCCACACCCACCGTTGCGGCTTTGGGACGAGTCAAAAGTGGCGGAACTTCCACCAGGAGCGACTCGGTGAGCGCCACTCTACAGGCGAGACGCCAACCTTGGCGAAGGTCCTCCCCGCTGATGGCTCTGGCATCTAAGGAGGTTACCGGCGCAGCTCCTTCAAGAATCTTGACCTTGCACTTTTTACAGGTACCGTGACCGCCACACGTCGAGTCAATGGCGATTCCGTTCCAGCTCGCGGCGTCAAAGAGCATCACCCCCGCCGGAACGCGGAATTGCCGTCCCGCGGGTTCAAAACGGACATCGACTCGCTCGGGCAGGATCGAGGCACCCACAGCACTTGCGGCAGTAGCACCATTCGAATCCAATGCGGCGGCCTGAGGTTGGGTCATACTGCCTTCGAATCTGCTTGACTCTGTATCGCCCGGTGTCCACTGATCCACGCAGCGCCCCAAGGGTCGCGGTTGAGAAGTAGGTCCGCTGCTTTGACGGCGCGGACCATCTGGGGCGAACGCGCATCCATGATCGCGCTGGTAAGCCCCATGGAACTAGCTATGGTCAAAAACGCCGATCCTATGGTGTGGCGATCGGGCATGCCAAAGCTCACATTTGATGCCCCTAGAGTCATGTTGACTCCAATCTCGTCATGCACCAAAGAGATCGTCTCCAAAGTGCGGACCACCAGCGAGGTGTCCGCACCAATGGGCATAGCCAAGGGGTCGATCAAAATATCCTCAATGGGAATCTGATACTTCTCGGTGGCCACCTGGACGATCTTCTTCGCCAGCTCAAGGCGTCGACGGGGATCCTCGGGAATTTCGGTCTCGTCATTGGGAAGGCAGATGATCGCCGCACCATAACGCTTCACGAGGGGAAGAATCACGTCAAGACGCTCGTCCTCTGCGGTAACAGAATTGACGAGAGCTTTGCCGTTATAAGCCTTGAGGCCCGCCTCGAGAGCGTCGATGACCGAAGAGTCGATACATAGGGGAAGATCGGTAAGAGACTGGATGAGAGTTACCGCCTGAGACATCAGCGCCACCTCGTCTGCCAAGGGAGCGCCCATATTTACATCAAGCACCATCGCGCCGCCAGCGACCTGCGCCGCGACGTCATCCACAATTGTAGAGAGGTCTCCCACACGGAGCTTCTCTTGGAAAATCCTCCGCCCGGTAGGGTTGATGCGCT
>JAKASN010000424.1 GCA_021819025.1 Actinomycetes bacterium
ACCTATCTCGGTTTCACTGCCTTCTAGCTTGACGAAGGATGCCCCGCGATCCCCGAGGCGCATTTCGACGTGGTGAGAGCGCAGCGCCCTCACGTTTCCGCGGCCGTCACCGACAAAGTTTTCTGTGTTGATGGAGTATTCCCGTACGCCTCCCTCCTCGTGGGCAGATGAGATGCGATAGATGATTGGATAGGTGGGCCAGGGGTTGGCCTCGGGACGATCGGTGGGAGGCAGTGGCATGATCTCGAGCTGGGTGACGCTTAGGGCACCTTGTCGATGGGCGGTGCCGAGGCAGTCGGCGCCGGTATCCCCGCCTCCAATCACCACGACATGTTTGCCTTTGGCCGATATTGGGGATTCGACGATGTCGCCCTCTTGGACGCGGTTAGCAAGGGGAAGGTACTCCATCGCCTGATATATCCCGTTAAGCTCCCGTCCTGCGATGTTGAGTTCACGGGGTTCTTGGGACCCCATCGCTAGAAGTACCGCGTCGAAGTCACTGCTGAACTCCGCGGCGTCGATGTCTGTGCCGACCTCAACGCCGCTAACGAAGATTGTCCCCTCGGCGCGCATCTGGTCGAGGCGTCGATCGAGGAACTTCTTCTCCATCTTGAACTCAGGTATCCCGTAACGGAGCAGCCCTCCGATGCGGTCTGACTTCTCAAAGACCGTCACTTTGTGCCCCGCTCGCGTGAGCTGCTGGGCCGCGGCGAGCCCCGCTGGCCCCGAGCCGACCACCGCTACGGTGCGTCCAGTGCTAAGGGTGGGGAGAATTGCCTTGACGAGGCCTTTGGCAAAAGCATGTTCGACGGTTTCTTGTTCGATGAGCTTGATGGAAACCGGGTCGGCAGATATTCCCACCACGCAGGCGGACTCGCAAGGTGCAGGACAGAGTCGCCCAGTGAACTCCGGGAAGTTATTGGTGGCGTGGAGACGTTCGATAGCCTCTTTCCACTCCTTGCGATATATTAGGTCGTTCCATTCCGGAATGAGATTACCCAGTGGGCACCCTTGGTGACAGAAAGGGATACCGCAATCCATGCACCGAGCCGCTTGGACTTCTAGATCACCGTCGCCAAAGGGAAGGTAGACCTCGTTCCAATCGCGGATGCGAAGTTCTACCGGTCGCCTTTTTGGTCCGCTCCGGGGGTATTTCATGAAACCTCGCGGGTCAGCCATTTTCTATCACCTTTCCAATGAAGTGCCTTAGCAATCTCGTCTCGCTGTGTTGTCTCGTTTTGAGGCCAGTATGTCGGCACTAGGCGCCTTGGGTCGCAGCTCTTTGGGAGGCGAGAAGCACCGCCTTGTAATCGCGCGGGAAGACTTTGACGAAGCGCTCGACTTCGATGCTGAAATTCTCGAGGATGTCACGGGCGCGTTCAGACTCTGTCTCGAGGAGATGTTCTTGGAGGATATTGCGGAGCCAAAGACGATCATCTTCTTCAAGAGGATCGAGATCCACCATCTCGGTGTTGACGATATCGGCAAAGCTACGCTGGGGATCCCACACGTAAGCCTCCCCACCGGACATCCCCGCGCCGAAGTTGCGGCCTGTGTTGCCGATGACAACCACTCGGCCACCGGTCATGTACTCGCAGCCGTGGTCGCCAACGCCTTCCACCACCGCGGTAGCTCCAGAATTGCGGACCGCAAAGCGCTCACCGACAATTCCGCGCAAAAACACTTTGCCACTGGTAGCTCCGTAGAGTAGAACGTTTCCGGCAATGATGTTCTCTTCGGACAAGAAGGTGGCCCTTGGGTCAGGGCGAACCACTATCATCCCGCCGGAGAGTCCTTTGCCAACGTAGTCATTGGCATCGCCGACCAAGGTGAGCTTGATACCCTTGGGTAAAAATGCCCCAAAGCTTTGTCCGGCCGATCCTGCGAAAGTAAAGTCGATGGTGCCGTCGGGTAGTCCGGATCCCCCATGGCGCCGCGTCAATTCTGAACCCAACATCGTCCCGACGCTACGGTTCACGTTGCGGATCTTGAAGTGGCCGACGACCTTGGATTCGTGGGCAAGAGCCTCGGAGGCTTTGTCGATCAACGCGTTGTCAAGAACGACATCGAGCCCGTGGTCTTGCTTGACGGCGTGTCGTCTGGGAGAGTCAGCGCCGAGATAGTCCGAGGTGAGCACCGGCGAGAGGTCCAGTCCCGATGCTTTCCAGTGCTCAACGGCCGGCTTGGTGTCGAGCGATTCTACATGACCGATGGCTTCATCGAGGGTGCGAAAACCCAGCTCGCTCAAGTATTGCCGTACTTGTTGGGCGATGAATTCGAAGAAGGTGACCACGAACTCTGGCTTTCCCGTAAACTTGGCGCGGAGTTCGGGGTTCTGCGTCGCGATGCCGACTGGGCAGGTATCGAGGTGGCATACGCGCATCATGATGCATCCCGATACCACCAGTGGCGCGGTGGCAAAGCCATATTCCTCAGCACCGAGAAGAGCCGCGATAATCACGTCGCGACCGGTCTTGAGTTGCCCATCGACCTGCACAATGATGCGTTCGCGCAGACCGTTGCCGACCAGCGTTTGCTGAGTTTCGGCGAGCCCAAGTTCCCAGGGAATTCCCGCGTGCTTGAGTGAAGTGAGCGGCGATGCACCTGTGCCACCGTCATGTCCGGAGATCAACACCACATCTGAATGAGCTTTGGCGACGCCTGCGGCTACGGTTCCCACGCCGACTTCTGCAACCAGCTTGACATGGATTCGCGCCGCAGGATTGGCGTTTTTCAAGTCGAATATCAACTGCGCCAGATCCTCGATGGAGTAGATGTCGTGGTGCGGCGGTGGAGAGATCAGCCCCACCCCAGGGGTGGAGTAGCGAGTTTTGGCGATCCACGGATAGACCTTCTCCCCGGGAAGTTGTCCACCTTCACCGGGCTTGGCACCCTGGGCCATCTTGATCTGTATATCGGTGGCGTTGACAAGAAATTCACTGGTGACTCCGAAGCGGCCCGAGGCAACTTGTTTAATTGCCGACTTGCGGGAGTCGCCGTTGGCATCAGGGAGATACCTATCGGGGTCTTCGCCCCCTTCTCCAGTGTTGGACTTGGCCCCGAGC
>JAKASN010000425.1 GCA_021819025.1 Actinomycetes bacterium
CGATCTCTCTCCGACGGTAAATGCCGAGACCAGAACCGACCCCGCCGCCAAGGCTGACCTCGATCCCCCTTCGGCTAGCACCAGGGCCAAGGGCGCCATGGCCGCGGGCATCCTGCTCAAATTAGCTAAGCCAAGCCGTCTGAAGGAAAGCTTTTTAAGATTTATTCCAATACGTCCAATACCAAGAAACTCGCGCGGACTCACCGCTATCACAGCCTTTTATTCGATTTACTTTATGTCGACAAGCGCGACTCCCCAAATTGGGATGTCACTACCAGAAGCAGGAATCTTGGATTCAGCGCCTTTACGACATCGCCAGTTTAGCAGGAATTACCGCGATTAGGTCAGTTACCATCGACTCAATCGCTTCGAATCGGTCCCTATGATGCGCCAGGAAAATAAGCGATCGAGTCGTTCGGCGGTATGGTAATTTCTCCACAAGATCCATGCGCCTTCCACGCCTTTGAGTCGAGATGCATTTCTCCAAGGCAAAAAGCGCCACCGTCGCACCAAGTGTGCCATCGGAGCTCGGGACTTTGGCGATTGCGAGTGTGGCAAAAAGGCACCCGAGATCCGATGTCGCGAGTTCGAACCCCCAAATCCAGAGCTCGATCGTGGTCGTCAATTTTGACCATGGGGAGACCAGGTCCACCGAGAGAGCTCATTCGCGTGATTTCTCGAGGCGACACAAGTGGTGTCATAACAGGATGGCGACTAATCCGGCACGCTCTTTGCTCGACTCTGAACTCCGATTTTGACGGTTCGCTCCTCCAACACTGTTTTGCCCGAGCGAAAGACTCCTGAGGATTTCTGCCTAGCTCGCTTTGAAGTGCCGCTGCACCAATGCGAGATGCATCTCGGGTCCCCAGGGGCTATTTCAGCTGGGGAGTTTCTCACGTTCATAGGAACTTCGGGCGCCGAGACGCCAGAGGAGGCACCAAGGCGGGAGCGATGGCGCGCGAACAACGGCGAGCCACCGCGGCGAGCCAAAGCAGGGATCAAGACAAAGGTGACTCTAGGCCCATGGGCTCTAGCCAAGCAAGCTAGCGCGGTGGATGACCTTATGCAGGGGCAGTGAGATGCTTTGTTGGCGATGAGACGAGGTCCCCATGCACCAGCATCGACGAACTGTGTGTTGGTGCACCAGGGAAGTTTCAAAGGCGCTGCTAGGGCGCCAGTGAACTGGTAGCCTTTTGGCGATGGATGCCATCTTGTGCGACTAAGGATGAGACTTGGCTAGGAAATACCTCCGATACTGTGCAAGCGGCAGCGTCTCGCTCGCCGACCTTGCCACGGCGATGACTCACCCCAAGCGGCCCCTATCGGGATTTGCCCCTCCTGGAGCGCCAACAGTGCAACACCGCATACTTCTCGACACCCTGGATTGGCGCTTTGACGCCAAAGGATGGCTCCTAGAGGCCCGGATCTCCAGCATTGGGGCGACGGCGGTGCTTTCCAACCAGCGTGGAACAAGCTTCTCGGGATCACTTCATGGGCCCTGGCTCAAGCAGCAATCCATACCAACCTGCTTGTCGCTCACAGACGTCGAACCCGAGGCACTCACGTCGCGCATCACCGAAATCGCCCTGGAGCGAGCGGTCGTCGGGATCTGCTCGCTAGAGGTGATCACCCTTGAGCTCGAACACCTGGATCCCTTGGATAGGGTCGACGCCAGTGTCGAAATCGCTCGCATCGATTCTTCCGCCGAGACGTGGATCTCGATCTTTGCTGACTCGATAGACGAGGACCTCCATGACCACATCGCGAAGTGGTTCAAAGATCGCATCCGCAGTTTGTGGGAGGTCGAAGCCGGACATGACTACTACGATTCCGCCTTAGCAACTTTGAGGCGGCGTCGAGGAGACTTCGCCGTCAAGACCGCTATCTCCCCGCGACCCGGCGAACATCTCACCGAGAGCCTCGCCGCCTTTCTTTCCAAATCCTGGTCAAACTTCTCCCTCGCTTATGCGACGACCAAGCTCGACTGCGATGAGGAATCGCTCCACGATTTACGGGTAATTCTGAGAACCACTCGGGCGGTGTTGGAACCGATAGTCGCCAAGTACAAGGGCGGTATCCTCAAGGAACTGCTCGCAGAGACCAAGCTCTTGGCGGCCTCGACCAACAAGGCCCGCGACCTAGACGTCATTGTCGCCAATCTCCTCGCTCGCAATCCCGAACCAGAGCTCTCCGCTCTGCTTGAAAAGCTCCAGGCTGGCGTACGAAATGAACTCCGCCTGGCGATCTCCAAGGATCTTTCCAAGCTGGAGCGCCTCTGGCACGGCGCTATCGCGTTCCTCATTGCCGGATCCCAGGGCGTATATAAAAAGTCAAGCCATAAGGACAACTTTCTCCAGGACAAGACGGTCGACTTCATCAAGTCCGCCACCGAGGCGCAAAAGCTCATCTGCCTACACGGCGTCGACACCATTGCCACCCAGAGCGATCCATCTCCCGCCGACTTGCACCAACTGCGTAAAGACTTCAAGCGCCTCCGGTACTTGCTGGAAAGCTTTTCGGTGCCACGCTCGCCGCGCGAAGAACGCGACATCACCGAAGCCAAGAACCTCCAAACGCAACTCGGCCTCTTCCAAGATGCTGAAGTCCGCATGGAGTTTGTCATCCAGCTTGCCGCAGAGCACCATGACGAACTTATCGGCACACTCGGGCCCCGACTTATCGCCGATGCGGTGGCCCAAAGACGCGACGCCCAAGATAACGCGGTGGCTACACTTCGCGAACTTGCCAAGACCCCAGGCTGGAAAGCTACTGGTGGCAAACATTGATCAGTCCGCCAGGATTTCGCGAGGCGCCCCAAGTTGAGAAGGAGCTAAAGATCTCATGAAGACGATCGCCTTTTACAATCAAAAAGGTGGCGTGGGCAAGACCTCCCTCGCGGTCAACTTCGCCTATCTCTCAGCCCGTGCCGGCAACCGTACTTTGCTCTGGGATCTTGATCCTCAAGCCAGCGCCACCTACATCCTGCGCGTCGATAACAAGCTTGCCCCGCGCACCAAAGCTCTGCTCAACAAAAAAGTCGAACTCGAGGAGCTCGC
>JAKASN010000426.1 GCA_021819025.1 Actinomycetes bacterium
AGAGGGCCTAGAAGTACTAATGGAGGATCTCAGGTCTCCTTGCACCGAGGAGATCGCGGTCTTTCGTGCATTTGCCGATGTTGTGGGACGCGCTCAAGAAAGCGTGGTGGTGTTGGATACCGCGCCGAGCGGACATACCTTGCTCCTTCTCGATGCCGCGCAGGGCTTCGAACGTGAAGTAACTCGTAGCGGCAACGAGGTGCCAGAAGCAGTGTCGCATCTTCTCAAGAGGCTTGCAGATCCCGAGTTTACCAAGATCGTCTTGGTGACTCTTGCCGAAGCCACCCCCGTCAACGAAGCTAAAGCCTTTCAGAGCGATTTGCGCCGTGCCGGAATTGAACCCGCAGCATGGGTAGTCAACCAATGCATGCGCAGCATTGAGACTTCGGACCCCGTGCTTCTCGGCATTGGGTCAAATCAGGAGCGCTGGATAGCGGCGGCTTCGGCGGCCGCAACAAAAATGCTCCTTCTTGTAGACTGGAGAGGCGAAGCCCCAGTTCGCGCTAGTGCATTGCAGGCAATGATCGCGTGAGCGTCGTTAAGTTTGGCCATGGTGACAGCCTCGTACTTGAGGGATACCCAAGGCGAGTGATGCGAAATTATCGAAAGCTCTCTTGAAGTTGATGAAGTGCTTGGGTTCCGGGGCAGAGTTTCTCGTATGCGACGCTACTGAGGCTCCGGGAAGTCGTTGAATTGAGCTCATGGACGTCAGGAGTTGCTTCGTCAACGAAGAAGAGGCCGGTGGGTATCTCTCCTCGTGCGTGCGCCTGGTTCACGTAGTGCATCGCAGCCTCGCGGTTGCGGGGGTCGTAGTCCTCGGGAAGTGTGCGAAAACTCACCGCGTGTCCATCGTGCATAACCACCCGCACCGCCCGATCTCGGCCTAGCGCGACGGCAATTTCGGCGTGCTCATCGATGAAATCTTCTTCGATCTCTTTGAGTTCGTGTTCCCGGACGTACTTGTAGCTTTTCGTTGAACCAGTATGGTTGTTGAACTGTACACACGGTGATATTACGTCGATGAGGGCAAAACCGTTATGGGTGGCGGCGGCTTTGAGGATCGGGACGAGCTGCTCCTTGTCCCCTGAAAAGCTTCGCGCAACAAATGTCGCTCCGAGGCTGAGCGCAAGCATGACGGGATCAATGGGCGCAGTGGCGTTTGCTTCACCATGCTTGGCGGCCGAGCCAATATCTGCTGATGCTGAAAATTGGCCTTTGGTGAGTCCGTAGACGCCGTTGTTTTCGATGACGTAGATCATGTGCACATTGCGCCGGATGGCATGAACGAGATGCCCGGCTCCGATCGAGAGGGAATCGCCGTCACCAGATACGCCGATGAAAGTGGCCTCTCGATTCGCGGCGTTGGCGCCGGTGGCAATGGGCGCCATTCGCCCGTGAGCCGAGTTGAAGCCATGCGCACCCGAAACGAAGTATGCCGGTGTCTTGGATGAGCACCCAATGCCGCTCAGCTTGACGATCTTTTCCGGGGGAACGCCAAGCTCAAAAAAGGTCCGCACGATAGCTGCGGTGACCGAGTCGTGTCCGCAGCCGGCACAAAGGGTGGACATCGACCCTTCATAGTCGCGAATCGACAGGCCAAGATCGTTTGTGGGCAGTGGCGCGAGCGGAATCAGTGGTTTGCGAATCGAAGACACTTTTACTCCTTTAGTCCTTCTTTGATTCCCTCGAGCACTTGATCGGTGCCCAGAGGCAGTCCGCCATAGGAGAGTATCGGGCGAAGCTTGGCCTGGTGAATCGAGGCTTCCGCGACGAGGAGCGTCCTCAGCTGCGCATCACGGTTTTGCTCGACCACGAAGCAGAAGTCTTGCCCATCGATGAAGTCCCGGACCTCTTTGCCAAACGGGAAACCCCGTATCCTCATGTAGTTAATGGGCAGACCCTCGGCCTCGAGCTCCTCGAGCGCTTCAAGCACCGCTGGTTCGCAGCTGCCGATGGTAACCACGCCGATTTCGGCGTCAGCGCGCGCCAGTATCACCGCGGCCGGCACCTTGTTGGCCGCAGCAGCATGCTTTTTGGCAAGGCGATCCACAACTTGTTGGTAGGCATGGGGCTCTTCGGTATAGAGGGCGAATTGGTCGTGGCCGGAGCCGCGTGTGAAGTAGGCACCGCTCGGGTCGACGCCGGGCAAGGTGCGCGGAGTGACGAAGTCGCTGTCTTCGTCTCCGTAGCGGTAGAAGTGGCCGGCGGCCGCAATATCTTCAGCGCTGAGAACGCGGCCTCGGTCGGGCTGGTAGGTATCGTCCCAGCTCAACTCGGGTACAACCCAATCGTTCATCCCGATATCGAGATCAGAGAGCATGATCACCGGGGTTTGGAAGTGTTCTGCGAGATCGAAGGCGACGACGGCAAAGTCAAAGCACTCGGCGGGATTCCCCGGAAATAACAGGATGTGCTTGGTGTCACCGTGCGAGGCATACGCGCAGCTGAGAATGTCGGCTTGTTGGATCCGCGTCGGCATACCGGTGGATGGCCCGCTGCGCTGTACATCGATGACCACGGCTGGGATTTCGGTATAGTAAGCCAGGCCGAGCAGTTCGTTCATGAGCGAAATTCCCGGTCCCGAGGTGGAGGTGAAGGCGCGTGCGCCAGCCCAGGACGCGCCGATGACCATTCCCAGAGCGGCAAGCTCATCTTCAGCTTGGAGGATGAGATAGTTTTTGCGCACTTCGGTAGTGCCGTCGTCCCCAGAGACCTCCTCGTGGCGATATCGCTCGCACAGTCGTTTGAAGTTTTCCGACACCGAAGTCGCGGGTGTGATCGGGTACCAGGCTGCGACTGTGGCCCCGGCATAGACACAACCAAGGGCTGTCGCGGTGTTACCGTCTATGAGGATCTTTCCCTTAGTGGAATCGCGCTTTTCAAGTCTAAAGGGCAGCGGACAGGTGAAGTTCTCGCAGGCAAAGTCGTAGCCGATCCTCAGCGCCATTTGGTTTGAATCTCGTAGCTTGGGGTTCTTGGCAAAGGACTCCCCGAGGAGGTCTGAGATCACCGCGAGATCGAGCGCGGTGAGCGCTGCCACTGCGCCCGC
>JAKASN010000427.1 GCA_021819025.1 Actinomycetes bacterium
TGCCTGAGCGCGAGCCCCTCCAAGCCTACGCACGTATTGGCGGCTCAATTGGAATCTTCCTCTCGGCCGCGAGCCCCGCGGAACTTCAAGATGCGCTCCTTTGCGAAGGAAGCGCCTTCAATGAGTCCACGCCGGCAGTTATTGCGATTCGCGCCAGCTGGCCAGACGAGCGCATCGTGGCCTCCACCGTGGGGACTCTCGCCGCCGACTTGACAGCCACCAAAGCCAAGCGCTCGGTACTCGTTCTCGTGGGAGAAGCGCTCGCTGGCGAAGCGGCGCGGTCCCACCTCTATCGACCGGACTTCTCCCATAAGTTCCGCAAGCGGTCCCTCGCGGGAACCACCTCGGGCCGACCCAGCAAGGCCACCACGGCCAAGCTCTAACTCCAGAGAGATCGAGCCAGTGTCCCCCACTCAACCAAAAGATCTCCGCTCCGGGTGGACTACTGGCACCTGCGCCTCCGCGGCCGCCAAAGCCGCGGCAATTGAAGTCGTCGAAGGGCTCCGCGTAGACCAAGTCGAGGTGGGGATCCCCAACGGCACTAGGGTCACTTTCGACGTGCAATGGACTCCGGATGGACCTTCGGTCATCAAAGACGCTGGCGATGATCCCGATTGCACCCACGGAGCAAGCATCATCGTCTCTCTCGCTCGAATCGAAGCTCACCAGGTGCAATTTGCTGCTGGCAAGGGCGTTGGAACGATCACCAAACCGGGCATCGGGCTCGACGTCGGAGACCCAGCTATCAATCCGGTGCCTCGGCGCATGATCGCCGCGGCAATCAGAGAGGTCACCGACGAGGGATTTCTCGTCACCATCTCAGTTCCCCACGGAGAAGAGATGGCTAAAAAAACCACCAACGACCGCCTGGGAATCCTGGGGGGAATCTCGATCTTAGGTACCACCGGTATCGTGAGACCTTTTTCGACCGCCGCCTATCGCGCCTCAGTGGTACAACAGATAGACGTGGCAGCCGCCCAAGGCATTACCGAGATCGTCCTGGCTACGGGAAGCCGATCCGAAGCTCTTGCCATGAGGCTCTTTGACCACCTTGACGTGGTCTCCTTTGTTGAGGTGGGCGACTTCACCGGCGTAGCACTGAAAAGATGCAAAAAGAACGGCATCGCCAAGGTCGTCTGGGTAGGAATGGCGGGAAAGATTACCAAGCTCGCCGGAGGGTATTTAATGACCCATTTTCACCGCAGCGCCTTGGACAACAAAATTCTCCTTGACGCGGCAAACGACGTTGGGGCAAGTCCAGCGGTAGTTGTTGCAGCTACTGAAACCGAAACCGCCCGGCACTTCTTTGAAGTCTGCCTCGCACGCGGCGAAATCTCCCCTCTCACCCGGCTTTGCGAGATGGCCGCATGGCATTGTCGGAACGAACTTGGAGATGAAATATCTTTCTCGCTCATCATGAGCGACTTCGAGGGTACCTCGGTGATCGCGCGTGCCTAGTGAGTTTTTCGTGCTTGGCTTCGGCGGCGATGTGCCCGCCCCAATTCCCCGAAGTTGGCTAGAGAGCTTGTCACGTGGCGCCACCGTGGTGGGAAAAGGGCGCTACCTCAACGCCCTCAAGGTGCTCAACGTGGTGAGGGTCAAGGAGGAAATCGACTACCGAGGAGGCTTTGGCGCCACCATCGAGGGGCTTTCAGATACCGAAGGTCCAGTACTGATCTTGGCATCGGGTGATCCCGGCTTCTTCGGTCCGGTGCGCTTTATACGCGAGGCGTTTCCGTCACTGCCACTTCGAGTATCTCCGGCACCCTCGGCGATCTCCATGGCTTTTGCCAGCCTTGGAATGAGTTGGGATGACGCCACGATAATCTCAGCACTTGGTAGCCGTGCAACACAAGCACAGCGGGCTATCCTCGGCCATCTGCGCGCTGGCCAGAGCAAAATCGCCGTAATGTGCTCGCCTGAACTCGACGTTGGGGCACTTACAGAAATCGTACGTGGGGCAAACGTCTCGCAATACCGCATCGAGGTCGTTGCAAACATCGGAACCAGTGACGAGCAACGTAGCACCATCGTCGGACCCTCTTATGCCTTGCCCGACAAATTGTCAACCGAAAACTTCGCAATCGCGATCATTTGCCGCCAAGATAGCCGCGTCACAGGGCCCACTCTGGAGGCGGGGAAGGTACCTGATACCCTCGGGGCAACGCCGACAAACTGTGAGCCGCCGCGCTATATCTCCCGAGGAGAGATGATCACCAAAGCCGAGATACGCTCCATCGTGATCGCAAAGCTTGCGCCCTGGACGTTGCCCTTTGGGGCGACGATTTGGGACGTTGGGGCGGGATCGGGATCTGTGGGCCTCGACATCTTGGCGATACGCCCTGACCTTGACCTCATTGCCATTGAAAGAGCTGCGCTGGAGTGCGAGTACATAGCGCGCAATGCTCTCGGGGCAGGATTGACCCTTGAGGTTGTGCACAACGACATCTCCCAGGTAGCAGCCTATTTACGCCCTCCGACGGCAGTGTTTGTCGGTGGGGGCGGGATGGACGCTCTCGAAGCTGTACTGGCGATCATCGACCCTCAAGCGCGCGTTACCGCCACCGCAGCAACTCTTGAAACCGCCATCGCCCAACAAAAGCATTTGGCGGATCAAGTCCTGGTCCAAGTCCATCTAAACGTGGCGCTGGGTCCCAATGGGCATCGCCTCGATCCCTACAACCCGGTCTTCATCTCCTCGCGGAAGGCGAAATTTCATGTCTGAAGTAACTTGTCTGATAATCAGTGAACAAGGACAAAATATCGCCGCGCGCCTCGGAATGGGCGACGTTCGCCCCTACAGCGTGGATGAACTCCGGAGCTGCTGGAAACCAGATCGCACCCTGGTCTTGATAATGGCAATTCCGGCGGCAGTGCGCATCATCGCTGCACACCTCTCGCAAAAAGAACGTGACCCAGCGGTTGTCTGTATCGACCAGGCGACACACTTCGTCACTCCGCTGGTGGGATCGCACCAAGGGGCAAACGCCTTAGCTCGCAGGATGGCAGGACTCTTGGGTGCAGAAGCTGTGATAACTACCTCA